>CBFGPJ010000376.1:0-3953 GCA_965650615.1 uncultured Fluviicola sp.
TACGAGCAACTCCATCCTATCCACAATTTCCTTTGCTTCCCTGATCCTGTTTTCCCGGAGCAGGCTCTGTATATAAAAACCGGACAAGGAAAGTTCCAGTGATTCATCAACCAGTTTGCTCTCTTTAAACACTTGATACGTCGAATCGATCAGCTTATACTCATCCGGATGTTCCATTTCCTGGTAAAGAATGATCTTGTTATACAGTGATGTGAACATATTGACCGTATCCTTTACTTCTTTAAAAGCCTTCATTGCCTTGTTGAAGTAAGCATCCGCCTCTTTGTAATTTTTAGTATACAGGTTTACCAATGCCAAATTATCGTAGATTCCTCCTTTTCCGGTAAGATTGTCTGTTTTATCAAACCAATGGAGCGCCTTCAGATCATTTTGAAGCGCTTTTTCATGCTGACCCATTGCAAAATGGCAGAACGCCAAATCACCGTAACCGTGTGCTACTTCCACACAGGTGTTGTAGTCGAAGGGTTTATTTCTCACCAGACTGCGAAAGTATGGCAGTGCCTTCCGGTATTCATTCTGATTGATATGGTAATTTCCCTGGTACGAATCCACGAAAAGTGTCTGGTCCCAGGGAAGTTTGGCCCTAAAATATTTTTTGAACTTTCGGACTTTATCCAGGGTGCTTTGCTGAAAATTGGAAAAATACATCTCCTGCTCTGTCAATTCTCCTAATGCAATCGCTACTTTGTCATAATGCCTTAGTTTCAAATGCTTTTCATAATAGGCATTGAAAACGGAATAAAAATTCGGGTTGTGAAAATGGGATCTTTTCGAAAGCCAAATGCAGGTATCATCCAGGTGGGTCCTGGTACTTTGATGATAAATGATCTTACTTTCAGGTTTACTGCATGCACCTGAAAAAAGCAGTAACAGTGATGTAACACCCAACAGTTTTATTAATCGTTTATTCATCAACAGCGAATTTCGCTCTAAAAATACCTGTTTGAAACGGATCACACGACCTTTGACCTAAAATTGAGGGTTTCCCCTTAGTTGATAAAACAAGTAAATCACTGACATTTGTTGCGTACTAAAATTGGGAAACAATACGTACGTATTTCCTCATTCGACCAAAACAAACCAATAATTATCCCTATAACTACTACTTGTAGCGTAAGAGAAAAATCCTCCGCCGGTGAAAACCAACGGAGGATTTTTTGTTTTACTACATCCTCATTATAACATGATTTTCCTGACGATGTAACTTTACGCAAGTGTAAGTGGTTCCATACTTATTTCAATGAATAGTCCTTAAAAAAGCAGAGGTCGCTACTACCTCTGCTTTTTCATGTGAAAGCTAACATTAGGTTTTGTTGTTGTAGTTTTTGTCTCAGTGTATAGCGGTGGTAATATTTTTTACATCGCTGCTTTTTCGTTATTAATTTCTTGTTGTAGTGTATTAATTGCACTTTTCAACTGATGAATAAAACTTCTGCTCGGGAACTGATCGAAAACCGATTCCGGAAAGTCTGAAGGAATATCCATTCCATTTGCGTAGTGCAGGTACAATACATAATAGTTCTTCAAATACTCATTTTGAATAGCCAAATACGTATTCACCGTGTTCATTTTATTCGCTATTGCAGTCATCAGCAGCTGTTTATAAGACCCATCAGGAAACTTATTCAGATACTTCTGAGGAAAATCAAAGGACAACATTTCTCCACGGGAAAAATGCCAATACAATTCAAAATAAGACTCCAACTCTCTGATCTCACCAAGAACCATTTTAGCATCCGGAAGTGGTGAAAGCCCTATATCTGCACGTATTTCCATTTTTCTTCACTTAGCCTGCAACCCTTATTAGAATTGCATTGTTGACTAGAACAAGTATAGCTCACTTCCGGATACGAAAGCTGCAGAATGTCATGAAATACGGAATCGATGTCATGAAAAGACGAAAATAAAGCATGGGATTTCGGGGAACAATTATCAATGATTAATTATCAAGCAGCATAGAGCGCTTACTTGATAATTAAACCATTTATCATTGATAATTGTTTACTTAATAATCTTGAATTGGTTCAGAACTTCTTTATAGTGATCACTAATGGGAACATGCGTTTTGTTGCTCATCACCAATAAACCGTCGGATGGTTGAATTTCCTCAATTTCGTGTGCGTTTACAATGTGATTGCGGTGCACCCGATAAAATTTAGCCGGATCCAGCAGGTTAATCACTTTCGTAAGTGAGATCTGGATTACGAACTTTTCAGTTCCTGTAAAAATGGAGCAATAGCGCTCCTCCACTTCAATATGGATGATATCGGAAACCGCTACTTTTTTGAGCGCGTCTTTTTTCTTGATGAACAAAAAATCGGAACTGATGACCGTATCTTCCTCATCGCTTTGAAAGATATCCGGTTGTCCGTAGAATTTCTCTATCGCCATTTCCAGGGCATAAAGCACTTCTAAGGGATTAAACGGCTTTAACAAAAAACTATAGGGCTTTGTCAGTTTTGCCCGCTCAAAAATGCTTCTGTCTGTAGAACTGGTTAAGAAAACAAAAGGCCGGGAAGACTCCGGAACATTGTTCAATGTTTCTGCAAAAGTGATTCCCTCAGGAATTCCATTCAGGAAAATGTCGATCACTACAATGTCTACTTTGTTTGCGTAAAACAGTTGCAATGCTTCCTGGTGTGATCGTGCCACACCCACAACGTCGAATTGACTTTCCGTCAATGTGTCAATCAATTTATCACTTTCTGCTACCGTATCTTCAACAATCAGGACCTTAATTTTTTCCATCAGCACATTTCTTTAGGGTAACGATCATCTTCGTTCCCTCATTTTGTCGACTCCAAATATCTAACTTCCCGTCGTTTTTTGCTAGCATTGCGCGACATAAATTCATTCCCAAGCCCGAACCGATTGTTTTTTCGTGGTCTTTTTTCGTCAATTGCGGTGAATCACTGAGCAATTTCTGGCGGGTTTCTTCCGACATTCCCCTTCCGGTATCTTTCCAGCTAAAACAAATAAAGTTTTCATTCTCACTTTCCAAACTAACCGAAATATGAGCTCCCGGATCCGAGAACTTGATGCTGTTATCCATGAAGTTACGCAATACGATCTTCAGCGATTCGGCATCTACAAACACTTTTATTGCTTTTGGCACCGTATTTTCAAACATGATCCCTTTCTGATGCAAGACTCCTTTGAAATTAAAAGCCACCTGATCGATCAACATACTCAAACGGTGTTCTTCCTGCTTAAAATATCCTCCTTCTGTTTGCAGAAGCGCCCAATTCAGTAAATTATCGAGCATGTTGTAGGTATTGGTTGCAATCACACTGTTTTCCTCCAGTTGATTTTCCAAACTGTTGTATTCCTTTTTCTGAACCTTGTCCTTCAATTTGGAATTACTGACACTTAGTGCATGTACTGACGACCTTAAATCATGACTGACAATGGAAAACAACTGATCTTTGGTCGCATTCAAGAGATCCAGTTCCTGTTTTTGGTGCAGGATTACCCGTGAACGCAACACATTCTGGCGGTAAAAATAGGTCCCGAAAATGATAATAGCAACCAGGAGCAAAGCTGCAAAAAGATAGGTGTTTAACCGGGCCTGTTTCAGTTTATTTTCGCTCTCCAAAAGCTCTACACGTTTCTGTTTATCCGCTATTGCCAACTTTTTTTCTATTTGGGCAACTTCGTATATTTCATTTTGATCACTGAGCGAATCATTCCAGCTTTCAAACTCCTTTCGATAAGCCAGCGCCACCTCAAAACGTTTCCTGTTTTCTTCAACTACAGCCATGTTGTAGGCAGTATTCAATTTTAGATCATATGATCCATATTTTTTTGACAAATGATATGCCTTTTCATAATAAGCAATTGCTTTCTCGTCCTGGTACTGCTCATAATAAAGGGAACCCAAATCAATATAAGAATGAATCAATGAAACAT
Source organism: uncultured Fluviicola sp. (assembly GCA_965650615.1). GTDB lineage: Bacteria > Bacteroidota > Bacteroidia > Flavobacteriales_D > Crocinitomicaceae > Fluviicola. The sequence goes on from CBFGPJ010000376.1 coordinate 3,931, forward strand.
AATCTTTTCGTTCCTCGATTTTT
>CBFGPJ010000377.1:0-3950 GCA_965650615.1 uncultured Fluviicola sp.
CATTCGTTGGAATCATTGAAGGTGTGGAATTTAGATTTCGGGTATTCTTTGTACCAAACGACTGAAAGTAACGCAACACTTCCCCCTCCCAATGCCAGGTTGGTCCCTCCAACCCAATAAGAACGCTTATTCCATGTGGTATCCGTCAATTGAGCGGAAACACCGAAGGCAACAAAAAAAAGACAGAAAAGGAGCATTTTCACACTCGAAAAATACAACTTTCTGCCTTTAAAAAGGTGACTGGATGTTAAAAATCCTGACCGCAGCCCTGAGTCTTTTTGTTTAGGAGCGTTTTCAAATGTTCAAATCAAACTTTTAAACTCTTTGAACCTTCGAAGCTCATAACGTTTATGCTGTTCGCATGACGCCGAAGCTTCAGCGAAGGCACAGAGCGAAGAAGATTTGAACCTTTTGAACTCTTTAGACTTTCTTCTATCGGGCTACAGCAACTTCAAATGTTACATCCACCAAATCCCCGATTTTAGAATCGGAGGTCATGTTGTGTTTTGTTCTGTCTACAACCGATTTACCAACAAATACCAGGATTTCGCTTCCATCCTTTTCTACTTTGGATACAAAACGTAAATTCACGATACTTTCTGCTTTCACACCTACAAATTCCAGCTCACCGGTAATTTTATAATCCTCTCCTATTTTTTGGATTTTTTTGGATTGGAAGGTAATTTTCGGATGTTTTTCACTTTGAATAAATTCGTCGCTTAAAACCGATTCATCCCGGATATCATTAAAGGTCGTCAAGCTTTCGCTTTTCATTTCCACGCTCAGGTTTTTTAATACTCCTGCTTTATCCAACTGCAGATCCACATTAAAATCCTTGATTGCACCTGAAGTTCTGCTGGCTACCGGACCAATTTCAAATTCCAGTTTTGAGTTGGCCGCTACGCTTTCCCATTCTCCCGCATCTCCATCAGAAAGTGCAATCGCCGGCATATCCATGATATCCTTTTCATCGGAAATTTGACCGGATGATTCATCAGAAACTGCCAACAGTGTTTCAACTTTTAATTTTTCACGCTGAAGACAGGTATCAACCGGATGTGTGAAACCAATCAGGATCAATGGCAGCAGCATTCCATGGAAAGGTTTCGCATCGTCCGCCGCAGATTCAATTAAAGCCAGTGCCAATGAAGAGCCGATAATCGCACCCAGGTATGTTGGCATTCCCCCGAAGTTTTCATTGACCAGTCCGAAACATACTAAAATTCCGATGATCAATAGCGGGAGAAACAAGCTCAGAAAAACACGGGCTTTCTCTCTTTTAATGGATTTACAGGCCCAAAGAGAGCCTAATCCTGCCAAAATCCCCATCCATAAGTTTCCTTTGAGGAGTGAATCTGAAATTCCGTCCAGGGAATTTAAAGAGAAGAAAATCCAGGCAACCGCAAAAAGCAAAATCCCCAATTGCAACCCATTATTTGACCGCAAAGCCAGGTTCGCCGAAAAGTATCCCGTTGCGAGTAAGATTACTCCGAAAGTGGACACCATAAAGGATGCTGCAAAGACAAAAATTCCCAAAAACACCAGGGAAACGGCCGTATTAAATTCAGCACCGTCGGCACCGAACCAGCGGACTGCGAACCAATCCTTTATTTTTGCAAAAAGCGGAATCAGAGATCCGATAATTGCAAACGCGGCCACTTCCATAGTCCAATCGACATCAAATCCCTGGTAATTTGCTTTTGCACCGATTGGAATGAGTGCCAATAAGCCAACAAAATAAGATGCTATCTTTCTGATATTTTCCGGAAGCTGGGAAATCAAATACCCCAACGCAATAATTCCGATCAATGTAAAGCAAATCATATCCAATGAAGGATCTTGTTCAAATCCATTGGTAAAAGCTACAATTAAACAAATAATCGCCAAGCTCAATGAAGTTTTAAAAAGAAATGCTGAACGTACTAAGAAGGCGGTTACGATTGCAATAATTCCTACGCCCATTCCGAGGTAATTTTCCATAACTGAGTAAATTGACAATTGAAAATGGAAAATTGAAAAGGAGAAAGAAAGTTCGCTTCAACTATCAACCTTTCATCTTCAATTAAATTAATACTTCGTACGAAAGTGAAACCGATCTTCTTTGAAACGTGGGAATTTAAAGCTTTGCGCTCTTTGCTTCTCAGCGGTTAATATAGACAAATAGTAGTTTCTATAAACCAGAAAATAAAGAAGACGCAGCGTTTTCAAAACCGTCATCTCATTATCATACAGATTGAAAATTTAGATCAAAAAAATGAACTTTCCAAGAAAATTTTAACAAATAAAGAAGTGGGAATAAATCTCTTAGAGAAACAGTGGGTTCTTGACTTCCAATTCTGCCAATTGATGAAAAACAGATTGATTTAAAGAGCTTTCCAATAGTTCCAAATGCTGGATCCGGTGGCAATCACTACCCAAAATATCGATCAATCCGGCTTTTAACAAGCGGATCGCCTGATTCTTCACATCCGGACCATAATGACCGGTGAATGAATTCAGATTGACCTGGATGAAACACCCACGCTCACGCAGAGACCGGGCAACATCAATGGAAGGATGAAAATACATATAACGCTCAAAGTGAGCCAAAACCGGCTGATAACCGGCCGATTTCAAACTGAAAACAATGTCTTCGATTTGAGATGGCTGGTTTCTGAACGAAAATTCAAAAAGAATGTGGTTTCCGTGGAACGGCAGCAGATCTTTTGTGCGGACCCGTTCAAATAAGGTTTCATCAAAATAGTATTCTGCGGAAGCTTCAAACGTTAATCGGAGACCCAATTCCCGGCTTACGTTTCTTACTTCTTCCAGTTTTTGCAAAATGATTTCAGAAGTGTTGTTGTACACCCCCGACATAATATGCGGAGTAAGGATCAGTTTTTGGTAACCCAACTCCTCGAACTTTCGAAGCATCCCGATGGTATGATCCATCGTTGGTGCACCGTCATCGATACCGGGAAGTAAATGGCTGTGAATATCCACCCGCAAGGCTTCACCAAGATTAGCAGCTTCCTTTCTTTGTCGCTTAAAGGCACCAAATAATCCCATTCTAACGCTGATTGTACATGTTTTTATAATAATCCTGATAGGCTCCGGAAGTTACTTCCTGCACCCAATCCTGGTTATTCAAGTACCAAATGACCGTATTTCTAAGCCCTTCTTCAAAGGTGATGCTTGGTTTCCAGCCCAATTCGTCGAATAGTTTCGTTGCGTCGATTGCATAGCGCAAATCATGGCCTGCACGGTCTTTGACATACGTAATCAATTCAGCGCTTTCTCCTTCTTTACGGCCTAATTCCTGGTCCATAATTTTGCACAATTCATGGATCAGATCAATGTTTCTCCATTCATTCCAACCGCCGATATTGTAATTGCAACCGATCTCTCCATGATGAAAGATCACATCAATCGCCCGGGCATGATCTTCTACCCACAACCAATCCCTCACATTGATCCCTTCTCCATAAACCGGCAACGATTTCTTATTCAAAATATTATTGATCATTAAGGGAATCAACTTTTCCGGGTGATGATTACTTCCGTAATTATTGGAGCAATTCGAGCGTTTTACAGGGAAACCGTAAGTATGATAATAAGCAGAAACAAAATGATCCGAAGCAGCTTTTGACGCGGAATACGGACTTCTTGGATCATACGGAGTCGTTTCCGTAAAGAATCCCTCGTATCCCAATGAGCCGAAAACCTCATCCGTAGAAACATGGTAAAAAATATGACCATCCAAATTCTTCCAGTAAGTTCTGGCCTGGTTCATCAGGTTAACTGTTCCGACAACGTTTGTATGCACGAATTCCATCGGTCCTTCAATGGAACGGTCCACATGTGATTCAGCTGCCAAATGGATGACATCCGTAATCCCGTGCTTCTCGAATGCTTCTTTCACATCTTGTTCGGAAGTAATATCTCCTTTGAAAAAAATGTGGTTTTTTGCA
>CBFGPJ010000378.1:0-3938 GCA_965650615.1 uncultured Fluviicola sp.
GTAAGCTTATCCAGAATTTACCATGGTAATTAATACGGTCAAAAAAATCCTCTCGGCTTAACCAAGAGGATTCCTATTTTATTGTGGTAGCTAACAATTAATCGAGATCCGTAACTAACTGATGTTTCTCGATCAACTTCCTCAAATTAATCAATGCATAACGCATTCTTCCCAATGCCGTATTGATAGAAATGTTTTCCATTTCAGCGATATCCTTGAACGATAAGTCCTGGAAAATGCGTTTTTCAATGATCTCTTTCTGACTTTCCGGTAAGTATTGGATCAGTTCGATCATTTGTTTCTCCAATTCTGTTTTGGAAATGCTTTGTTCAATATTCAATTCTTCCATTTTCAGGATAGAAAAGATAGTAAAATCCTCACTTTTCGCATTACGCTCACTTACCAGCTTCATTCTTCCGTGCTTACGAAAGTAATCGATCACCAGGTTTTGTGCGATGCGCATAGCCCAAGGTAAAAACTTCCCTTCTTCATTGTAATTCCCCAACTTCAATGTTTGGATAATTTTTACAAATGTTTCCTGGAAAATATCTTCCGCGATTTCACGCTCACGGATTTTATGATAAATCGAACGGTATATTTTGTCTTTATGACGCATCAACAAAACTTCAAAAGCTTGTTCGTTTCCTTCTAAATAATAATGAATAAGGACTTGATCGTCTAGAAATTTCATAGCCATAACTCTACTCTTAAGGTGTAACCAGTTGTTTTTTAACAGTTTAAAGTAGAATTCTTTCTATAGGCTCTATGAATTATTTTTGGAAAGATAGAACTTTTCAATATAAAATCAAAAAAAAGCTTAAAATAATTACAAATTACCTCCCGATAGCTGTCCGGATACGAATTACAAATTGATAGCTGCTTGTTACTAATCAAGGCTAATCGAAAAGACCGAAAAATTGTGATTTTAATTCGCAATTCGGCATTCCCAATTCGTAATTATTCCCGAAATTTGTAGTATGTCTGAAAGATACATTCACATCAAAGGTGCACGCGTCAATAACCTTAAAAATCTGGAAGTTAAGATCGAACACGGTAAGCTCACTGTTATTACAGGACTGTCCGGTTCCGGGAAATCTTCCTTGGCATTTGATACACTTTACGCAGAAGGACAAAGACGATACATTGAAAGTCTGTCTTCTTATGCACGCCAATTCCTGGGGAAATTAGACAAACCCGAAACGGATTTCATCAAGGGAATTGCCCCTGCGATTGCTATCCAGCAAAAAGTCATTACCAATAATCCAAGATCAACCGTTGGGACAACGACCGAAATCTACGATTATCTTAAAATATTATTCGCCCGTATCGGTCGCACCTTCTCTCCTGTTTCAGGAAATGAAGTCAAAAAAGACTCTGTTACGGATGTTATCAATTACATCGCAAGTTTAGAGCACGATATTCGCTTACTGATTACAGCTCCATTTCCTTCGCTTGAAAAATACGGCATTGAGAAAACACTGAAATTATTGAAGGAACAAGGTTACGTGCGTATCATGCACAACCACGAACTGAAACAGCTGGAAGATCTGAAGGAAAAAGATCTGAAACTTTCAGATTCAATTCAAATCGTGATAGACCGGATCGTAACACAAGAGATGGACACAGATTTTTCGGGTCGATTGGGTGATTCCATTCAACTGGCTTTCATGGAAGGTCATGGAGATTGCTCTGTGATACATATGGGAAGCATGGAAGAACGGACATTTTCCAATCGGTTTGAATTGGATAATATGACTTTCGTCGAGCCCTCTCCTCACCTGTTCACGTTCAACAATCCGTTCGGGGCATGTAAAACCTGTGAAGGTTACGGTTCTATCATCGGGATCGACCCGAACCTGGTTATTCCTGACACAAGTTTAAGTGTGTACGAAGGAGCTGTTGTTCCATGGAAAGGCGAAGTCATGGGTGAATACTTACAGGAGTTGGTTCGAAACGCACGTAAATTCGATTTCCCGATCCACCGTCCGGTGGAAGAATTGACCGAAGAACAATTAGAGGTACTTTGGAATGGAAACAGCCATTTCGCAGGAATTAACGGTTTCTTTAAATTCGTGGAAAGTCAATCCTATAAAATTCAATACCGCGTGTTACTTTCCCGTTACAGGGGAAAAACGCTTTGCCCGGAATGTCACGGAACCCGCTTAAGAGAAGACGCCAATTATGTGAAAGTCGGTGGGATCAGTATCAAGGAATTGGTACTAATGCCGATCGAGAATGCCTTGAAGTTTTTCGAGAACCTGGAAGTAGATCCATTGGAATTGAAGATTACGAACCGCATTTTACCTGAAATTACACAGCGTCTTTCTTTCCTGACTCAAGTCGGATTAGGTTACCTAACGCTTAACAGGGCTGCAAATACACTTTCCGGAGGAGAATCTCAGCGAATAAATCTTGCAACATCATTGGGAAGTAGCCTGGTTGGCTCTATGTATATCCTGGATGAGCCAAGTATCGGTTTACATCCGCGGGATACGGAACGTTTAATCGGAGTACTGAAAAAACTGCGTGATATCGGGAATACAGTAATTGTCGTAGAACACGAAGAAGACATGATGCTTCATGCGGACGAAATCATTGACATTGGCCCTGCAGCAGGGAAATTTGGTGGCGAAGTGGTTTTCCAGGGAAAATTCGATGCGCTGAAAAAGAACAATACAAGCCTTACAACTCAATACTTAACCGGAGTTCGCGAAATCCCGGTTCCAAAAAAACGCAGGAACGGAAAGAATAAAATTTCGATCATCGGCGCCAGGGAACACAACCTGAAGAATGTTTCGGTCGACTTCCCCTTGAACCGCATTGTGGCTGTTACGGGTGTAAGCGGTTCCGGTAAATCCACTTTGGTGAAAGAGATCCTTTACCCGGGTATTCGCAAACATTTAGGCCAATACGGAGACCACCAGGGAAATGTAAAACGCATTGAAGGAGATCTTTCCAGCATTGCAGAAATCGAATTGATCGATCAAAACCCGATCGGAAAATCTTCCCGGAGCAACCCGGTAACTTATGTAAAAGCATTTGACGATATCCGGGAATTGTTTGCAAAACAGAATGCAGCAAAACACAACGGTTACAAACCCGGATTCTTTTCATTCAACGTAGAAGGCGGCCGTTGTGAAATGTGTGAAGGTGAAGGAGTTGTAACTGTGAGCATGCAGTTTATGGCCGATGTACACCTAGTTTGTGAATCCTGTGGCGGAAGCCGTTACAGGCAGGAAGCTTTGGAAGTCCTTTACCGAGACAAAAATATTTCCGACATCCTGAATATGGATATCTCTTCTGCCCTGGCATTTTTCAAAGAAGGAAAAGACAAGCTGGAAGAGAAAATCGTTCAGAAAATTCAACCGCTTGAAGATGTTGGTTTGGGTTACCTTCAAATGGGACAATCCAGCAGTTCATTAAGCGGTGGTGAGGCACAACGTGTGAAACTGGCATCTTTCCTGATCAAAGGCGCGCAAAAAAGCAATAAAACGCTCTTCATTTTTGACGAACCTACAACCGGCTTGCATTTCTACGATATTGAAAAATTATTGATCGCATTCAACCGATTGGTAGATGACGGGCATTCCATTATCGTAATAGAGCATAATATGGACGTTATTAAAGCTGCAGATTGGATCATTGATATCGGCCCGGAAGGTGGTATAAATGGCGGAAACATTGAGTTCACGGGGACTCCGGAAGAATTGGTCCAGGTCAAAAATAACTACACCGGAATGCACTTAAAGCATAAGTTGAAATAGGATTTAAAGCATCACTTTAAGCACCTTGTAACAATCGACGAAACAAGCATTTTACCCGACGAAAATGGCAAGAAACTCAATTCGTCTTGGGTTAAAAAGTCGATTCCCTTATCTTCGATCCATGATTATGAGGTTAAAAATATTTTGCTTCTCACTATTCACTATTACCGGGTT
>CBFGPJ010000379.1:0-3937 GCA_965650615.1 uncultured Fluviicola sp.
TAACTTCCTACTTTCTGGAGACAGAAGTCACCGATACTTACATACAAACTGGTTTCGGGACCGCCTTCCATGTAAATTGCATTGTGAAGCGGAGTTGGAAATTGTTTCATAAATGAGATCATGTGATTCGGAGAAAAAGGAGAACGATTAAAAATGATGATCAAATTATCCTGGTTATCATGCGCGCAAACCAGCATACTGCACGCCTGATTTTTCTTCCAGGTCATCGGGTTTCCCGAACAATCGAGCATACGAATTCCCTGCGCAAGACATGAATACCTTTTCTTGATCGAATCATAGGTAATACATTGCATATCGTACAGTGTCGCATCCACTACATTCAAGGAATCAAGCGGATTCAAGGCAAACATCACATTCCAGCCTTCTTTGAAAGTGAACTGATTATGGTGATTACCATTTTTCAATAATCCCCGGCTGATCAATGGTTTTGCCAGGTCGTACATTCCGGCATTGAAAACGATATTCAGGTTCATGGTATCCGCCCAAACGTTCACCGGTTTTGAGATACTGTCCATCCCGGAAGCCGTAAACAGGTCAAACTCCACTTGTTTCGGGTCGATTTTCAAAATAGTCAGTTTCGAATCCCCGATAATTGATTTCAGAGGAGCATCTGTCTCACAAAACTGCACACCTTTTCCAATCTGTTCCCACTTTACCACAAAGTCCATGGTATCCTTCGGACGTTTGTAGAGCGTATCTGTCCGGTCCTGGGCAAAGGATCCGAGAGAGCAAAATAAAATCAGGATGCCAATCCCAAAATCAGGCTTTCTTGTTCCAGTCAAACTTCTTTTTTTCAAACGGGAAAAGATCAAAAAGTTCACCCGAATAATAGAACTGGTAAGCAATTGCACCAAAAGAATACGGTTTTTCATAAATTTTGATCGTTGAACCGCCCACTCTCGGATTGGGCTTTGGTTTTGACTGAGGATATCCCACATTAAACAAGGTAGCTAAAATTTCCGGACGTTTGTCAATCGGATAACCTTCTTTTTCCCATTGTACTTTTACCTGCTTCAAAAACAAAGCTGCATACATGTAGGAATAATAGTGATTGTGAAAATCAGTCAGGCGATCAATACGTTCTTTGTTAATCGTTGCTGTATCCTGGCCTACAAAATCCAATAATCCTTCGTATTGAGGGCCCAGATAGTAAATACTTGTCGGATCTTTCAGGTTTTGCTCGATATTCTTCGCTGTGTGCTCCTTAATTCCGGTTACACCAAACGAAAATTGCGATTCCACAGAAAGGACTTTCAGGGGTCCGATCCATTTTTTATATGCTTCACGGGAAGAATTAAACAAACGGATCTGCTCTCCCACCAGGCATGAAACAATCAGTCTTCCTTCCACTCCGGTTTGCTTTGCTACGGAATCAATCAATTTTTTATCTTTCGAAACCGCCTCTTTAAACGTTTTCCATTCAGCGATATTCATCCACTCAAAAGCACTCAGATTGCTTACTTCCTTTGTTCTTTTCGCATTGAATTTGATCTTTGAAAGTGCTCTTTTGTATTGTTTGTTGTCTTTTAACTGTAAATCAACCGCATCCAGCATACGCAGCACTTCATACTCGTCTGCTCCTTTTTGAAGAACCGAAAGAATGTATTGTGCATTTTTCGGGTAATATTCGTTCAAAACAATGATTCGCTCCATAGCTTCGTAGCGTTTCTGGACCATCGTTGCGCTGTCTACCTTAAAATCCTGGTTGTACTTGTCCTGCATTTCCTGGAAATAACGGTTATTTGAATCGACAATACCGCCTTCTTTTGTCCATCCAAGTTGAATGGCCATGTAGGAAACCGTTAGGAAAAAACCGATTGCAGCAAATGCAAAAGTCAGGGTGTAGAATGGGATTTTAAACCATTTACTTTTAAAGAATTGTTTCACTTGAAGACTTAATTTTGTGCAAAAGTACTATGATTCAGCTAAATTAGTTCGAATGGGCGAATAAAATTCAATGAATTAAGTTGTTTAGTTTCCCTATTTGAAAACACCATTTTTCTTATATCTAATAAAATCCAATCCTGCGAAAATTTCATATTTCCTTAAAAAAACCTTACTTTTCTCAAATTAAACGCGTTAATCAAACAACCAATGAAAATCCTCTTTATCTTTTTATTATTCATTTGTACTGTTTCCTTTGCTCAGGACTCACTCTATTCCAAAGTAATTGTAAGTGTTACAGACAATTATTCTGTAAAAGCAGGTTCCCTGGACAAATATCATTACGTTGGTCAAACCGGAGCAACCTTATCCTTAGGATTTTTCACCTACCTGGATAGTTTGGGAAACATTTTGCACAATCAGAATTACAGTGTTTCGGGAGATCATAATACAACGCAATTTCGTCAGCTCATTGCAAGTTCTGATGACCGGTTTGTTCTGTGTGGAAGCAGTCTTTTAAATTCAACCAATAAATGGGTTGGTAACCTGACCAAGGTAGATTCAACCGGCTCGATCATTTGGTCAAAGCAATTAAAGGGAATAAATACCAATTCATTTCAATTGACCGATCTGTCCGAATCATCCGATTCCACCTATTTAGCCGTGGGAGTTGATCTGGAAGATTTCAATGCTGCTTTCTTCGAGATTGATCAAAATGGGAACACATTGAATTCCTTCACACTGACCAGTTCCACAGGATATTTTTCCTTTACCCGGCTTTTAGAAATCTCGGATACAAGCCTGTTACTAATCGGCTCCGAAAATGCTCCTTTTCAAAATCCGAAAGCAATTGTTATTTGTTGCAGTAAGACCGGAACAATTTACTGGACGAATTCGATCGATAATGCTTCTTTCTCAAAAGCGGAAACAGGAGGAGCAAACTCTGTCTGGATTGCAACGAACTATGCCAATGAACTGGGTGTAACATCCCTTGACCAGTCCGGACAATTCAATTCGCTCACTACTTACGGATTTGATAATACTTATACTGAGAATACCCAAATGTGTGTTATAAAAGACTCAACCATACTTTTGTCTTATGGCGAAAATTATATTCCGGATGCGATCCTGTTAAAAACAGCTATCGGATCAACTGCCGTTTCTTTATTTCGTCCTGAATTTTACCCAACCGATCTTATTAAACGTGAACATGACGGAGCTTACATTTTAGGGAACGGCCCGCTTTACGGCATAAAAAGCACCAATCAATTTGACCATTCCTCGTTCATCCGAACAGACAGTTCGTTGGCCAACACGTTATGCCTGATGGAAACAGGACCAGTAAACGCAACGGACATTCCAGTAAACAACAATGCATTGACATCCTTAAGTGTTGGTGCAGCCGGTTCGGTTACCAATTTAAACTTAACGAGCGAAACAGCTGGCTTAAATACGTATATCGGTTGTGTTGATTTCTTTGGTTCGCTGAATGAGAATGAATCCAATTTCCTGAGTATTTACCCAAATCCGGGAAATGGCACCCTGGTTATTGAAAACTCAAGTAATCAGGTGTGCAATCTGCAAATCAGAAATTCTCAGGGAGCTTTATTACATGAAGAAAAATTGATACACACCAATCAAACTGTTAATTGGAATGAATTAGCACCAGGATGGTATATCATTGAATTGATTCAACCTGAAACGGGAAGTTCGCTGGGCAAACAAGCATACATTAAAAACTAAAGTGATTTTTGTATACCAATTCACGAAACTTTAACGATCATATCAATATTGGTTCAAGTGATTATTCCTTTAAACGTACAAAATGGCAATAATCCGGCATATGAAAAGGTTGAATCCCATAACCTTCTGTACTAGGATAGGAAGAATGTAGCCAAAGAACTTTGTTCTCCACATCAATACTGGCTACGATTCCGCAATGTCCCCATGAATTCGGATACCAGAATTGAACGAAATCTCCGGGAAGGACCTGGTATCTATCTGTAATTTCAATTCCTTTTCCCTTTGAAAC
>CBFGPJ010000380.1:0-3921 GCA_965650615.1 uncultured Fluviicola sp.
AAATGCTGTTCCCTATTATCAAAGGTCTGATTGTAAGTAATCAGCAAAGAAATAGATCCTGGGCCCGCAAGCATCGGGATTGCCAGAGGCGTTAAAGAAACCTCCGACCGGGTTTGCATATCTGCTTGTACACTCGCCTTTTTCATTCCTTTATGCTTCGTGAAAGAACCGGTAAGCAAGGCAAATCCTGATGTTGCAATGATCAAACCACCGGCAACACGCAAAGAATTAATGCTGATCCCAAAGAAATTCAAAACATATTTCCCTGCAAAAAAGGATATCAGTAGAATAATACACACATTAACCGAAGTCCATAAAGAGGTTTTATCCCGGTTGTGTTTGGTATCGTCCTTGGTTAGTCCGACAAAAACGGGAACTGTTCCCAAAGGGTTCAAAACTGAAAATAAAGCTGCAAAAACACTGATAAAAAGTTCCATTTTTTGCCGCAAAATTCCCCATATTCCGGAGTTTGGACGTTAGGTGTATGTTAATTGTTGGTTACCAATTTTGAGACGAAAGACAAAAGACTGCAGACTTAAGACAGATTTGTCTTCGGCCTTTCGTCTATTGTCCTTAGTCTTTATTTAATTAACTTCGTAAAAACACATCAAATGGAAAAAGATCAATTAGCAGAACTTGCTTCTCAATTAAGTCATCCATCAGGAGAAAAGGGTAATGAAATTGCACAAATGATGAATGAGACGAATATCGGGATGACCAAAAATGCTATTCTGAACCTGGACCTGAACCCCAATGATTCTGTTTTGGAATTAGGTCATGGAAATGCCGGTCACCTGGAATTCCTCTTTTCTCAATGCCAGAATATCCGCTATACCGGTTTGGAAATTTCAACTTTGATGAACCAGGAAGCTCAGAAGATAAACCAATCGTTTGTTGATGCTCAAAAAGCCACGTTTGCATTGTATGACGGGAAACAAATTCCTTTTTCAAACGATCAATTCAATAAATTATACACTGTAAACACGCTTTATTTTTGGGAAAATCCGGTTGAATTGCTTGCTGAATTATCGCGTATTTTAAAACCCAAAGCACTCTTCTCACTCACCTTTGCTCATCGGAGCTTTATGGAAAACCTGCCTTTTACTCCTTTTGGATTTACATTATACAACCCCGATGAAGTAATGAAATTAGTGGCGCAAAGTACTTTTACCCTTAGCCGTGAAGATTCAAGAACAGAAACTGTAATGACCAAAGATGGCCAGGCAGTGGAACGACAATTTTCTACCTTAGTACTTGAAAACAATAAGAGTCAGTGATAAATTGATTCAGACGAAGGATAAACAATTCTAGATTTTGAATTATGAAAGAACACACATACGAAGCAACTGTCATCTGGACAGGAAATAAAGGAACCGGAACATCCGATTACGCTGCATACGGAAGAGAATTCACTCTTCAGATCCCGAACAAACCGGATTTGCTTTGTTCGGCTGATGTACCGTTTCGTGGCGACAAAACCAAACACAATCCGGAAGATTTCTTCCTGGCATCACTTTCCAGTTGTCACATGCTTTGGTATTTTCATTTGTGTGCAGATGCCGGGATCCAGGTAATCGAATACCGGGATGAACCAGTTGGAAAAATGGTCCAGGACCCAAATGGCGGGCGATTTACTTCCGTTGTACTTCACCCGAAAGTAGTAATCACCGATGCTTCCAAAATTGACCTGGCAAATAGCTTGCATCATGAAGCAAACAAACAGTGCTTTATAGCGAATTCGTGTAATTTCCCGGTGAACCACGAACCAACTTGTACTGCAGAAAAAGATCAACGTTAAATAGCGGATTTATTATTTGACGTAATAACGCAATATTACGTCAGCCTATCAAAATCTTGAAAAGCAGCATGCAAAAAAAGAAAAACAAATCCATTCGAAAAGTCCGTTACGTCCTCTACAAAGAAACTCTTGTCGATTTCAAAGAACATTTGTGGACCTTCATCGGTTCCTTTTTCGGTATCGGGTTAATTGCCTTTACACAATCCCTTTCCCTGGACAAAACGTCAAATATTTTCCTGATCGGATCATTTGGGGCCAGCAGCGTTTTGATCTATGGAGCAATCCAAAGTCCCCTGGCACAACCGAGAAATTTGGTCGGCGGACATGTTATTTCTGCATTTATGGGGGTTTGCGTTTATAAACTGATTCCTGATCCTGTTTGGATTTCCGCTCCGCTTGCCGTAAGTCTTTCCATTATTGCCATGCAAATGACAAAAACACTGCATCCACCCGGAGGAGCAACTGCGCTAATCGCTGTTATCGGAGTTCCGAAAATCAAAGCACTTGGATTTATGTATATTCTGTCACCCGTTTTATCCGGGGTCCTGATTTTGCTTTTAGTTGCATTAATTGCCAACAATTTGACAAAGAACAGGTCTTATCCAACCAACAGCCGACTGACCAAATACATCAAACCTCGAAAAATCCGCTTAAGAGATGTCACAAATAGAAAGAATTTGTAAGAAGGGACATCATTATTTTAAAAGTTCGGATTGTCCTACCTGCCCGATTTGTGAGGCAGAACGAAAATCGGATGCCGGAGTTTTTACTGTCCTTGCAGCTCCTGCACGAAGAGCATTAGAAAATAATGGGATTTTTTCATTGGGCGATTTAGCAAAATACAGCGAAAAAGAAATCCTGGCATTTCATGGAATGGGAAAAGTTTCACTTCCGCTACTGAGAAAGTTATTGTCAGATAATGGGCTTTCTTTCAAAGGTTAATTGAGTTATATTTATCATTGAAAGACTAATAGACAAAAGACTCAAGACATAAGACTTGAATCTGTCTTTAGTCTTATCTCTAACGTCTTTAGTCTTTAAAACATGAAAACTTTCAACAACGTAGACGAATACATTCAGGAGTTTGAAGGAGAAACTCAAAAGCGTTTAATTACTACAAGGAAACTTATCCTGGACACTGCCCCGGAAGCTGTCGAATCTATTTCGTACGGAATGCCTGCATATAAAGTGAATGGAAAACCCTTGGTTTATTTTGCCGGATACAAATCACACATCGGTTTCTACGCTACTCCAACCGGTCATAAAGCCTTTGAAAAAGAATTGTCGAAATACAAACAGGGAAAAGGATCCGTGCAATTTCCGCTGGACGAACCGCTCCCCACAAAATTGATCACAGAAATAGTTTTGTTTCGGCTGATGGAAAACCGAAATAAACATACTGGCAATAAATGACAAACGGCAGCGCATTCATCATCAAGATGATTAAATTCGAAAAAAGAAATAGCGCAGCTATTGAAGACTGAGTGCAGCAGTGGCAGACTGCTTAGCACGAAGGATAAAGAAAAGCGAATGTATTAATTACTAATTTCACCAAAAAACTCTTCATGAAACAATTCCTTCTTCTTTGCTTTTTATTCGTTGTTATGAACTCATTCAGTCAATTCACGCACGCCGATTCACTGCGCGGAGCGTATGGGAACTCCCGTTCCTGGTGGAATTTGAAGCATTATGATCTGAGTGTCACTTTTGATATTGATAAGAAAGAAATTCATGGAAAGAACATCATTACTTTTTCATCTGATCCGCAGAGTGAAATCCCGAATGAACGAATAATACAAATCGATCTGCAGCAACCAATGACCATTGACAGTGTTATAATGGACAGACACCTGGTTTCTGCAAGCAATATCAAACAAGATGGAAATGCCTGGTTTATCAGCTGTAATAATTCGGAAGGTCCAAAATACCAGGTAACGGTTTATTTCCACGGAAAACCACGCATAGCAAAACGTGCTCCCTGGGATGGTGGGATTGTCTGGACAAAAGACGCGAATGGAAAACCCTGGGTTTCCGTTGCCTGCCAGGGACAAGGAGCAAGTGTTTGGTTTCCTTGTAAAGATTCCCAGTATGACGAACCGGAAGAAGGTGTTACAATGCACTAC
>CBFGPJ010000381.1:0-3911 GCA_965650615.1 uncultured Fluviicola sp.
ATGGACTAACTCACTTAATTCAAGTTACTGAATGTGTCTTTACCCAATTTTCAATGTACCATAGTTATTTGTTTTAAAAGTTACGAGGCGTGCATTATCCCTCTCAATTTATCTCCTTAATAGCACGTATTTTTTCGCCAAACCCGCTTTCGTCGCGGATCTTTGAACGTTTCTCTCTTATTTCCTTGTAAAACACCGGTGCTAACCCGGTAATTCGTTCAAATGTCCTTTTTAATTGTTGTTTATTCTTAAACTGAAAAACCTCAGCTATTTCTTTTAATTTCCGACCTTCGTACAAAATCATTTCCTTAATCCGTTCTACTTGTTGAACCGTCACATATTGGATCAGATCAACCCCATGTACCTGGGAAAAAACTTCCATTATTTCAGGATCTATCAGTCCTTGTTTTTGCAAGTATTCGGGATACCTTTCAATTGCAATTTCAGGATTTTGATAGATTAACGTTTTAATCGAATCTGAAATCTTTTCCAGCAACTCACTGTTTTCCGGATCAACCATCTCAAAACCCATTTCAAAAAGACTTTCCCTTAGCAGAAAAAGTTGTGCCTCGCTCAATTCTTCATGAAAGGTCACCATTCCCGTACTAACTTCCGGCATCATTCCCCAGTTTACCAGTTCTTCACCTAATCTGTCACAGCAGCGACTGCCCACCATGTATTTCACATAAATTCTCAAAGCAAGTTGTATAAGTTCATTAAGGTAAAAATAATCCACCTGTTTGGCAAACTATTTATCAGATTGATATTCAACCGGTTATTTTATGAAAAAGTAACCCACTTTGACTATGAATCCACGGTGTGCTGTTATAGTATTATCTAAGGTTTACTGCTTGGAAGCCACTGCATAATTAGCGCGAACACTGCTACAACCAGTGTCAAATGTATGGGTTCCCCTGCTTCAAATCTAAAGTATCCGATAGACCATCCCATGGCCAATAAAATGGATAACGTACTTATTATTACTCTCATAATTATTTTTTTTAATGTTGAATTCCGAACTTTTCAGAATCCCGGTTCCACTTAAAAATTCATACTTATGGAAAAGGAAAATAACAGACCCATTTCTACCTAACTACAGATTAAATTTAAAAGGGGCTTTCACCCCTTTTACCTAACCACTCGATTTACCACATAGGGTTTCACCTACTTTCAAAATCTAATTTTCATGTCTTCTTGTTTCAAATGTAGCAATGTGTACAGGGGATGGTTTACACAATTAACTATGTCCATTTATATATATTTTGGAAATGTTAAATAAAAACATAAAAGCTACATTATTAACTTTTTAATTAACAATATGTTCTCTGTATTAATCATCAAAACCACTTTGTACGGAGAATTTTCATATCACTCAATTGCGACTTTTATTAGGAATACCAGTGTAATTCGCGATGCATTCCTTACGATTCACTCTTCTTGTCCGGGTCCGAAGCGACAGGGAGAAACAAATACGACATATACCGTATTGCCATCTTTTCAATTCTGCAGCAATTTTGCAGTATAATCATTATGAATACAGGTATGAAAAAGTTCGGAAAACACCTCCTTTTGGCTTTGGTCGCTGCAACAGCAACAAGCTTATCCTTCGCTCAAATCCAATGGCAAAAAGAATACATCTATTCAAATCACGCTGTTAATAATACTGCCGAAACAGCAAGAACTACCATTGAAACGGGAGATGGCGGCTACCTCATCGGGGGAATCGCTGAAAAATCACCTCGTGTTGCTTATATGGCAAAAGTAGATGCGAACGGTGATTCGCTTTGGGTGCGATACTACGGCTCGACTTATGGCAACTTCAGTAACTTATCTAAGTTGTACCGCAATAACAACAATGAACTGTATGGAGTTTTCGAAACAATCTATGGAAGGCTCACATTTGCGAAACTCAATGAAATGAACGGAGATACAATCTCCACGTTTTACGGACCGATGGGACCGGCCTCGGGGTATGGTTATTTCGCTCACGTAGAGTTAGCCAATGGCGATTACATCCTTTCTTACGGCCAAAATTCATCAATAGGAATTGTGAAACGATTTACTCCCGGAAACCTTACTGCCAGCTGGTCGCACGATTATGCCGGAGAAGTGATTGGAATTACTTCCATGATCCTCGATGGATCGGATGTGGTTATGAGTGGTTATGCCGGTGCCGACTGGTGGATGTACGACCTTGCTGTAACCAAACTGGCTGTTTCAGACGGGACTGTTCACTGGACTAAAAAATATGTCCGAAATTCACTTTGGAGAGATCAGAAAGTAAGCATGGTGAAAAATAGTGCCGGTGATTACCTGGTTGCGTGTGCTTGGGGCCAAAACAATATCGTTTATCCTTCCGTGATACGTGTGGCTTCGAATACCGGTGACAGTTTATCTATTTCTATGATGACCACTCACAATGGAAACCCGATCAACTTCGGATTTTGTGATCACATGGTACCATTTGCAAACGGATTTGTTGCAGCGGGTGAGATCGACCAAAACTTCAATGATGCACAAAATAATCCGCAAAACTGCGGGCAAATGGCTTTATTCTGTATCAATGACAACGGTCAGATCCTGAACGCATACGCTATGAACCAGATCGGGCCTTACTACAACGGATCTATCTATACCGGTTCTCACTGCTGGGGACTTTCCTGCATCGCCACATCTGACAACCAGGTACTCGTTGTTGGAAAAGGAAACTACAATGCAGAAAGTAACGGATGGAACGCTGCTTTCGGTGATGCTTACCTGGTAAAGATTGTACCGGAAACACTTGGTTTGAATGAACATTCGGAACTCACAGGGCTCACAGCATGGCCGAATCCTTCCAACGGAACAGTACAAATTGCTGCTTCGGAAGTGATTGAGAAACTGGTAGTATACAATCAACTCGGAGCAAAGGTATTGGAATCAACTCCTTCAAGTACAAGCGTTACAATCGATTTATCCGCAAACCCCGGAATTTACTTCTATCATGTTTATGGAAAAAACACTTCCGGTTCTGGGAAATTAATTGTTGAGTAAAACAACAGTAATTCTGCCAGTTCTGGTATTCTGCGTGTCGATTCGAGTGCCCCACGTGTCTTTCCCGGTACTTTATCCATTATGACGGATAAAGTATCGGGAATAAGTGCAGAATATATCGGGAACTGACAATGCTAAATTCAATAACTCTTTAACAAACATTATCCCTTTATCATTGATAATTGCCGTAAATTACGAGGTATAACTCATTAATTTCGGAAATCATGAAAAAAAGTATTTCCATATTCGATTCTCATGATCAGGCAGTCCAAGCACTCGAAGAACTACGTGAAAGCGGCGTTGACATGTCGAAAGTTTCCCTGGTCGGACATGCTGAGATTGTCGATGATCATGTACACGTAAAATCCAATAAAGCACTGGTTGCGGCTCCGGTGGCCGTAGGAACTGTACTCGGTACCACACTGGGTGTACTTACCGGCGTTGGATTATTTGCTATTCCGGGACTCGGGATTTTGTTTGGTGCGGGCGCAATTGTCGGCGCACTGGCAGGGTTCCAGGTCGGAGTGGTTACAGGCGGATTAACCACGATCCTGGTTGATTTGGGTGTGAAAGAAGATCATGTCGAATACGAACAACACCTGAAACAAGGACGTTTCTTACTATTTTACGACGGATCTGATGACGAAATTGACCATTTGGAACGGATCATTGAAGGGAAGCATTTGGGGATAGCGCGACATTGAATAAGTATCAATTATTAATGATCTGATTATCCGGTCATCATCTTTCAAAACGCAGAAACCGTTAATCCGTAGACCGAGTAACCTAACAATAATAAAGTCAATACCACACCAAGTATGCTGGGAATGGGTAAGTTATGGACATTAAGCGGGATCCTGTAAGGTCTTTTTATGTTT
>CBFGPJ010000382.1:0-3886 GCA_965650615.1 uncultured Fluviicola sp.
GAATCGATGCAAAGCCTTTTGTTTTCCGGAATACCTCCACGGAATATCCCATATTAAAACTTCTTGGATGAAACTTTTCCAGCTTTTCATTCACCCCCCTGATTCCCCCCGTTGTAAGAAAGGAAGTCATCGAATAATTAATCGCTTTCTGTAAAATGGTGAAATCTGCATGTGCATTGTCCGGACCTCCAAAAGCATCAATATAATTTTCTATCAAAGCACGGTTAACAATCTTAAAATAGTTCTCCGGTAAAATACAGTCAGAATCCAGGAAAATGAGATAATCTCCTGAAGCACGTTCACTTCCGTAATTTCGACTTAAACCTGGGCCCGAATTGGGTTTGAAAAAGTATTTCAGGTCCAATTTATCCTGAAACTGTTCACAAACGGAACTGCAAGGTACACTGGAGCCATCTTCCACAATGACAACTTCAAAACCCTGTTCTGTTTGCCGGACCATACTTTCAAGTAGCTCATCCACTTCTTTAGGACGGTTAAACACCGGAATAATAAATGAAATCCTTCTGTTCTCGGTTTTTTTCACTTCCATGTTAAAACATTGACAAAACAAATGATCGGTGTTTTAAAAAACATTTGTTTTAGGACAAAATTAATTTTAATTGCGAATGAAAGTGTTGAATTTCGGCCGGAAAGACATAAATCATTGTTGTCCGTGACTAACCAGTTTCATCTCCAATAGATTTCCTTTCTTTACATTATTCGGATTTCCATTCACAATGACAAAATCCCGGAAGTACTTATGTACCATCCCTACCCCTCTCGCGTACACTTCATATTTTCGCCGGGAATCAATATACGAACTGAAATCTTCCTGCTCAACGGTTACTGTGGAAGAAAACGTATTATTCCCTAATACATAAGCTCCGTGAATGTTGGAATAATAACATTCCAAAGGCTCCAGGGTATTAAAGACATTCATGTTCCATTCATCATCCTCGGTGGGAGCAAATACAAGCTTTATCGTACGGTTATTCTCTTCAACCAATTCAGCTCTTCCGTTATCAATAATTGCAGTCCAAGTATCATGAATCGTCCACGGACCATTTAAATCTGCACTGTAATAACGCTCAAACACTCTTGCTGTCCGGCCCGAATTGTCTGTAATCGTATCACCAATAACCGTTTTGATATAATAATCGAAGGTATCTTTTAAATTGATTTGCGTGTCAACAAAGACTTCATGGACCGAATAGATTGCATACTTACCTTTATTTAATGGAAAGTAATCATAATACATATCAAAATCCTCGTTTTTCTTACACGAATCAATAATTAAAAAAGTGGGGAGTAATAAAATAGCTATAGCTATGGCTCTTAGTTTCTTACGCATGGACCGAAAATACTTAAAAAAGTAGTTTCAACCCGAACAATTGTTCAAAATGCGGATTTAACTGAAAATTTAACCGTTCGGGTTTATTCCTTTTGCCTTACATTGCTTCAAATAAGACTCTAGCTCCTTACCCTCAATGCGTTTGCCGTAACGGTAGTATTGTTTACCGGTTTCTTTTCCGGACATGTCATGTGCAGATTGCCACCCATGCTGAATTCCTCCTTTGAAACGTTCGGTAATCATTACTTTTCCATTCGGGTGATTGGTTACTGCAATCCCTTCTTTTTTGCCGTTGATGTAATTTACCTTGCTCTTGATGATTCCTGTATCGAAATATTCAATAACATCCCCATTAATTACACCCATTTTATAAGGTGTTACTTTGGCAACGATCACGCGCTTATCAGTTGGATCTTCAAACACATAATATACAGTTTGGTTCCCGTTCAATTTCCCTTTTGAATACGTTTCCTTTGTACTTAATCTTCCTGAAGGGCCATAATATTCCCAAATGCTGTCTTTTTCCTGGTTTCTGAAGATTCCCTTTGCCATTACTACGCCATTTTCGTGGTACATGACAGAGGAGGATCTCCCCGTTTTTTCATCGTGCTTAACAACAGCCTTTACCTTTGTTGAAGGATAATAATAAGTGAATGTTCCAACCGGTTTGTCATCTTTAAACTGTCCTTTGTATTCGAAAGCCCGTGATTTGGGATAGGTTTTCTGCCATGCTCCTTGTTTTCTTCCCTGTATATCCTTTTGATTCACGGTTTGTCCCCATACCTGTGGAGCAACAAAAAACAATACACTAAAAACGATCCTAGTTACCATAGTCCAATAAGTTTATAAATGATTCCAATGAATCACATGTTAAATCAGCTGTTTCATGTTCAGCAGCACTGTTGTGCGTGATGAACACCGTTTTCATTCCAAGTTTCCTGCCAAATTCAATATCTGAATCGGAGTCACCAACCATAATGGATTTATGAAAATCGATTTCGGGGTATTCCTGCCTGGCTAAAAGCGCCATTCCCGTATTCGGTTTTCTTAAATCTGAATTTTCCGAAGCTAAATTCGGTGCGAAATAATAGCGGTCAACATGTCCGTTTTCCTCTTTCAGTAATTCACTACAATAAGCATGAATCTCCGAAAGGTTACGCTCGGTCATGATTCCCTTTCCAATTCCTTGTTGATTGGTAACGACAAAAACATGCGAAAACAGGGTATTCGCCTTTGAAATAGCCTTGGCAACACCTGGTAATAAAATAAACTCATCCGGGTGCTTGACATAGTCTCCCATGATTCGTTCATTGATCACCCCGTCCCGATCCAGGAAAAGTGTCCAGGACGTATCCAAAAACCAATTTTTCATGAACTAATCAGATTTCAGTTTCAATCAGGTAATGATTTCGTGAAGAAGAATTCCGACCTACCAGTTCGGCTAAAAAGCCTGCTAAAAAGAACTGAACTCCCATAATCATTGCAGCAAGTGCAATGAAGAATTCTGTCCGTTCTGCTAACCTGATGGCTGTTGAATGAATAAACAATTTGTCGATTGCCAAATAGAAGGTAATTCCAAATCCGATGATGAAAAGCAGCGACCCCATTGCACCAAAGAAATGCATCGGCTTTTTACCGAACCTTCCCATAAACACTACGGTCATCAGATCCAACGGACCATTTAAAAAGCGGTTCAAACCAAACTTGGTCGTTCCATACTTTCTTGCCTGGTGAATCACCACCTTCTCCCCGATCTTATTGAAACCGGCGTATTTAGCCAAAGGCGGAATATAGCGGTGCATGTCACCATATAACTCAATACTTTTAACTACGGCATTCTTATATGCTTTTAGCCCACAGTTGAAATCGTGTAAATAAATCCCGGTCATTCTTCGGGCCGCCCAATTGTATAGTTTTGTCGGGATTGTTTTCGTAACCGGATCGTAGCGTTTTTTCTTCCATCCTGAAACCACATCGTAATCATCTTCCATGATCATACGGTGCAGTTCAGGAAGTTCGTCGGGAGAATCCTGTAAGTCAGCATCCATTGTTACTACCACTTTTCCTAAAGCTGACTGGAAACCGGTGTGCAGGGCTGCGGATTTACCATAATTACGCTGAAATTTAATACCCCGAACATTCGAGTCGATCAGTTTCAATGATTCAATCACTTTCCAGGAACCGTCTTTACTTCCATCATCCACAAAAATGACTTCGTAGGACAAATTATGAACATTCAATACACGTTTGATCCATGCATGCAGCTCCGGTAAAGATTCTACTTCATTAAATAAAGGGACGACTATTGATAATTCAAGTTGATTTTCCAACGTTTTAACTTTTGAACAAAAATAAGGAATCTGGCGAATTGGCAATGACTCTCAAGAAGTCTGACCATTTCTGTGGAGGTCTTTTCACAAAAAGAAGATTGCAGCAATGATAAAAATAACAATGATCACTATGTATTGCCACACATCCACAAAATACGGATAGAGTTTTTTGTAAGTTTTTTTGATTTTAGACATTCCCGCAATT
>CBFGPJ010000383.1:0-3877 GCA_965650615.1 uncultured Fluviicola sp.
ATTGCTTGGTTCTTTCCCCATATCCCATGGTTTGTCTTTGGAATACAGATCCAATCCTGATTTACTAATAGAAAATCCCGTAATGCTTTGAATCCATCCGGCGTAATTTCTGACATTGGTATAAACTGTTGGCAGTTGGTCCTTTGGCCAATAACCCCAGCTTGATGCACCCAGATTAATTTTATTCCCGTTTTTATTGATCACCGCCGGACCACCGCTATCACCCGGTCCTGCTCCTGTCCCTGAACTGTAGAAGGCAATCATATTGGACGAAATGTTTGCCGTGTAGGCAGAATTATACGCCACGTTAATTGCCATCGCTGTTGCGTTCGAAACAAAAGGAATGGACAAGCCCTGTAAAAAGGTTGCAACGCCACAGGTATTACACGTAATTCCCCAACCTGATAAATAAACAGGATTTCCCGCATTATAGTCGGCTGGTTTGGTGTTACAGCTGTTTGCGTACTCGATCGGCATGACATTGTTGTTGAATACTAACGGCGAAGACAGATGCAGCAAGGCGATGTCATTTTCCTGAGTGCTGCTATTGTAGCTCGGGTGCGTATAGATTGCATCTACGGAAATATTCTGACCGGCACTACTTGTTTGATCATTGCTCCCCGCATGGATTACGGTGTTGGATGTGGTTGCTCCGCCCAATACCACACAGTGTGCGGCGGTCAGGATCCACCGGTCGGCAATAATTGATCCACCGCACGCATGACTTCCACCTATTTCCATCGAAACCTGGTAAGGTGCAGCTGAGATTGGAATAGTGTTTCCCCCTAAGATATTGGAGGTATTGTATCCCCAGGAATATCCCTGGCTTCCTGCCGGAACATTTTTTGTCTGGGAAAAAGCACTTTCACTGAAAAGAAAAAGCGCTGAAAAGATTAAATATTTGAATTTCATCTTGATTCATTTTGATGTGAATAGTAATTTGAGTTCGTAGTATTTTCAATGAAGTCGCACATCAAGGCGGGTGCCTAGATCTCGTATGCAGTGATAATGTATACACGGTTGTTTTCATAGTCAATCGTAAAAGCAGTTGTCATCAGGCTGTTGGAAACGGATCATACCATTCCGTTTTCCGGCCAGGCCCGGATCGAGGTCTAAGGTGCCATTGACTATTGAATTGTACCTGTTGATTGACAGAAAAAAATCAAAATCTTTTCCATCAGCCCATACAGGCAAATCATATTCCTACGAAAGACATTAGTTATTTTTCTCAGCTGTTTATTCCGGTTTCCCGTATAATTGCTGATTGCGGGTGTGAATAGTTGTGGTAATCCTGTGATGACTTACAGGTTTACTCAAATATATCATTTTATTTTGCTGGTAATCAAGAACCTCGCAGTTTTAACAAAATAAACAACCTGTGTATAAAAAACAGTATTCTTGTATTTTTTCACAACAATAAACCAAGACTGTTGTCCTTAAAACTCCGGAATTTGATTTTCTTTCCCTCAACAACTCTAACTCTTCAATCAATTTTTAAGCAACTCACTTTCAACTTTCAGCTAAAACGCGTAGCTTGCTCCTAACTTTAATTACTGCATGCATGAAATCAATCTTTTTTGGTTGTGGTTTGCTCTTGATCGTACTGAATTCATTCGGGCAAGATGATCTAAGCTGCAAGCACCCAAATCCGAACACCGAATCACTCAAACAAATCAAATCGCTTTTAACGCATTCCCAAAAATCGACCGATCTGAAAATAATTCCGGTGGTTTTTCACGTGCTTCATCAAAACGGACCCGAGAATATCAATCAGGGACAAATTTGGGACGCATTGGAAAATCTGAATAAGGATTTTCAGAAGTTAAATGCTGACACCTCCTCTGTAGCAGCTCCGTTTGATACAATTATAGGGAAAGTAAATTTTGAGTTTCGCCTGGCGACCATCGATCCGAATGGGAATCCTACAAATGGGATTGATCGCATTCTTACACCATTGACCAATATGGCAGATTCGTCCTCTATGATCAATCAATGGGACCCGCTTCACTATGTGAATATCTGGGTTGTGAAAACTCTTGCTCCACAAGGTATAGCAGGGTTTACTTCAAATCCGTTTGTGAGCACTGATCCCTGTCACCAGGGAATTGTCATCTTGCACGATTATACCGGTTCAGTTGGGACAGCGGCTCCATATTCAGGTCATGCCCTGACACATGAAATGGGGCATTACTTTGGGTTGTTCCATACCTGGGGAGACCAGGATTTAAATGCGACTTGCAATTTCTCGGATGGAATTTACGATACACCGGTTTCCAAGGGGAATGATTATTGTGATACAGCGGCAAACACCTGTGACGATACGAATGATGCAACCAGCTTTGCCTATTGGGGATTTGATCCGCGGGATAATATTGAAAATTTCATGGAGTTTTCTTTCTGTCTTCGAATGTTCACAAACGGTCAGGTAGATTTGATGCGCAATGTTGCAGAAAGTCCCCTTTACGGGAGAGACCAATTATGGACAACGGCTAATCAGATTGCAACGGGAACAGGACCGAGTATAACACCTCCGGTTTCGTCTGTGGCTCCCAATTCAAACTTTTCTATAATTAGTAATTTCATCCAAAATTACCCGAATACTTATGGAATGATCTGCGCAGGTGACAGCGTCCGGTTCATTACTCAAAACGGATTGGTTCCTTCAGCAACTACAACGTATTCCTGGTCATTTCCGGGTGGTTCACCTTCCAGCTCTCCTTTGGAGAATCCGATTGTAACTTATACAAATCCGGGTTATTATGATGTTACACTCACAGCATGGAGTCCGAACGGTTCAACTACCACCACCCGAACTGCGATGATTTATGTAAGTGGAAGTTGGGCAGAGTTTACAGGGCCAGGCCTTCAGGATTTTGATCTTTCAGGAAACTTCTGGCAGAGCCAGAACTTGTATGATGACAATGGTTACTTCCAGCGAATCGGAACCAGCGGAATGCAGAATACGGGATGTTTTTTACTGGGAAATCACTATGATCCGGATACAACTGTTTCTTGTTATTGGACCGATGCGGAACAAATTAATGGCAGTAAAGACAACCTGATTTCTCCGGCTTTTGATTTATCAACTACGACAGGAGTGACCGTTTCTTTTGATTATGCTTACGGTTCGGCAGCTATTCCCGATTCTGCGACAGAACTATTGAAAGTTTATTATTCCAAGGATTGTGGAAAAACCTGGATCCTGAAAAAAACGATTGCAGATACTTCTCTTGTTACGGCATTCGCAACTCAAAACTCTAATTTTGCACCAACCCAGAATCAATGGAAACAAGCTTCATTTTTATTTAATTCTACTGCATTTGATACGAAAACACGTTTCAAGTTTGAGTTTACAGCATCCAATCAATCAAATAATTTATACATCGACAATTTTAGAATCGATGGGGTGCTTGGAATTTCAGACGATGAATTATCAGGAGTTGCTATTTTCCCGAATCCTTCTAAGAAAGGAGGGACAATTACCATTTCAGGATTGAGTAATTCAAATGCAGCTATCACGATCAGAGACATCCAGGGAAAAACCGTTTATGAAAAGAAATTGTCAGAAGGTGAAATACAATTGGATACAAACCTGGGATCCGGATGTTATTTGGTGGAAATCACACAAAATGGGTCTAAGTTTTTAACACGCTTGATCATCGAATAAGTGAACTAAAGTCGTGATAAGCTGTATCTGAGGATCAAAAAATCAAGAAATGAACGCAAAACGAATTGGTCTTCTGACAATAGGTTTATTTCTGCATGTACTGGTTATATCGATTACACCTCCAATATGATTATTTTTAGTTCTTATAAAATACCCTTATGAGCAACGAGAGAACAATATTTACGCGACTTGGCATTCTTCAGAGACAGG
>CBFGPJ010000384.1:0-3870 GCA_965650615.1 uncultured Fluviicola sp.
TCATGGTCATTGGAAGATTGGGAAGATGACCTTTCAATAAAAAATCACTTGCGCCCTGTTTAATAATTTTTACAGCGAGTTCCGGTCCAAGTGTTCCGGTTATAATAATAAAAGGAACAAAG
Organism: uncultured Fluviicola sp.; assembly: GCA_965650615.1. Classification (GTDB taxonomy): domain Bacteria; phylum Bacteroidota; class Bacteroidia; order Flavobacteriales_D; family Crocinitomicaceae; genus Fluviicola. Next base: position 123 of record CBFGPJ010000384.1, read on the forward strand.
GGAAAGCGGGAAGCACAATATTCAAGTGCACGTAATCCGTCATAACCGCTGAGCTTGTAATCGGAAAGAATAATGTCGGGTACAAACCGGTCAAGGGCCTGCAAGAAAGTTTCTTCTGAAAATGCGCGCCTGAATTCACAGTCGTAATCCAGGGTAGATGCATGGTACTTCACTAATTCAGCATCACTGTCTTCGTCTTCCAGAATAATAATTTTCAACGGTTTCAATTGCATGTTATCCCTGTATTGGCGAATGGTTCATGAGTAACCAGTAAAAGCCTATTTCTTTTACACTTTTTGAGAATTTATCAAAATCGACCGGTTTCACAATATATGAGTTGACACCAAGCTGGTAACTGTCTACGATATCTTTTTCCTCTTTTGATGAGGTCATGATCACGATAGGGATCCGTTTCGTGCGTTCATCACTGCGGATCCGTTGTACTACTTCAATACCACCGACCTTTGGCATTTTCAGGTCCAGTAAGATCAGTTTGGGTTGACTTTCAATATTGCGATGGGCATATTCCCCTTCGGCAAAAATAAAATCCAAAGCCTGAGCACCATCCTGGAGCCAGATTACATTATTTGCCAGGTTTTCCTCTTTCAGTGCAATCAGGGTCAATTCAGCATCGATCGGACTGTCTTCTACGAATAAAATGTCAATGAACTCAGAAGTTTTCATGCGTTTCGGTTTTAGCTTGTGTTTCGGTTTGATTGTGTTTCGTTAACGAGAAATAAAAAGTGGCTCCTTCTCCAAGAACAGATTCGGCCCAAACCCGACCATCATGTTTTTGTATAACGCGCTGAACAATTGCCAGCCCGACGCCCGTTCCGGGAAATTCTGCTTCAGAATGCAAACGTTGGAAAACACCAAACAAATTTGCCATATAACGCATATCGAACCCGGCCCCGTTATCCTTCACAGCGAATATAATTTCATCGTCTGTTTCCCAGGAAGTAACCTCTATTTTGGCATGCGACTTTTTCGATGAAAATTTGATCGCATTTCCCAATAAGTTATTCACTACATGTTTCATCATTTCGCGGTCTGCCATAACATCAGGCAAGTCACCGATAATCAGTTCCACGTTTCGTTCCGGTTCATTGAGCTTCAGGATTTGAAAAACCTCTGTAAACAAACCTCTCATACTGAATAGGTTCAGGTTTTTGTTCAATCGGCCAAGGCGGGAAAAGGATAAGAGGTCATCGATCAGGTTTCCCATCCGGGCAATACTCCCGGTTATGATCCCAAGGTATTTTCTTCCGGCATCATCCAGGTTTGGTCCCTGCGTTTTTTCCAGTATCTTGGCAAATCCGTCAACTGCACGCAAAGGGGCACGTAAGTCATGCGAAACCGAATAACTGAATCGTTCCAATTCTTCATTGATCTCGGTAAGTTTGGTAGTTCGTTCAATTACACGCTGTTCCAATTCGGCATTAACCTGTGTGATGATCGCATTTTTTTCCTGGAAATAAGCTTCGGCAATAACGTACATCATATAATCGGTCAGGATACGTAAGCCTCTGCAGATGGCAACAGCCTGTTCGGTATCATTCTTATATTCTTTAAGAATATAGACGTTCAGGCAATCTTTATAGATCTTAATGAATTCGTACCAATCGGAATAGTTTACATTCAGTTGGGCGTACATGCGTCCCTGCATGACAATGTCAGTGGTTAATGCCTCCCATTGGTCATTATAGATGGCATCATATTGAAGCTTCTGCGATCTTTCCCTGTTCTTTTCCTGTTCTTCCGGTGTTTGTAATTTTAAGAATTCACCCCAAAAAGGATGGTCTTTGAAGATTTCCAAAATCTCCGCAGTAGCTTCATTCTGGTATTTTCTGCTGAATTCGTAAAATTCTTTCAGATAAACAATATCGGCCTCCCCAAAATTGGGATTAACAACCAGTGACTCTGTAAATAGTGCAGATTCCATATATCGTGAATTATGGTTTCTATATCAGTATACTAAATAACAACTTCTTCAAAAGAAGGCTAAACCAATGTATGACTAAATTATCAGAATGTCAAACAAAAATTCACATTCGTGGTATGCCAGTATTCACCTGAGCCCACTGTTGAACTATTTTTATCGTCGATTACATGCCCTATGAATTTGTTTTTTATTTCCTGGTAATGAGCTATGCAATTAAAAACACCCGTCACTTTATCTGAATAAATAACTGCTCAAACAGGAAAGTCCGCAAATGCAGGATTTCATTACAGTAAAATTATTATTCGTTCTTACCCAAGGTTTTTGAAATGGGAATTGTCTGTTAAGAAATAACTAAAATCACATTTCATGAAACGAACATTTTTATTCATTGGTTTTTTGACCACTTGCAGTGTCTGTTTTATACCCTTAGGGTATGCTCAGACAGAAATTTCCCTTCCTCCGGAGGAGTCACCGGTAATTAACCCACCGGTAGGAATTACGCCTAATGACACCTATTTTCATTTACAATGGTCACACAACAATACCGGTAGTGTTCCTGTCTTTCCGGGAGTAAGCACGGGAGCTGATTGCGGTTTGCCTGGTTTTGATATGAATATTCCCGAAGCCTGGGAATTTATGAATAATCAACCATTGAGCCTGGTAAAAGTTGGTATCCTGGATACAGGGTTAGATCCCAACATTGATCCCAATACTTCAGATTTGGATCCGGCACGCTTGCTTCCAGGTATGAATTTTTCTGATTCCGTCCCAGACTCCAATACAACAGATGTCCTTGGACACGGTACGCATGTATTGGGAGCTATTGCAGCAACCGTAAATAACGGCAGGGGAATAGCAGGGGTTGACAGGAATTGCCTGGTGATGCCCATAAAAATGGATCCGACCGGAACAAGAGAACAAAGAGCAAATATTGCGGCTGCTATTAATCACGGAATACAGCATGACATCAAAGTGTTCAATATGAGTTGGGGGTGGAATGAGATCACGATTGATAATGATATCCGTGAAGCCATTTCATATGGTATAGCGAACGGCTGTACTTTTGTTGGTGCGGCGGGTAATGACAATCACAATGGGGTCGATTTCCCGGCAAAAGTCGCAATAACTGTAGGAGCAGTAAATCCGTGTGGCTACATAAAAAGCCCTGCAACGGCACCTGGCTGTGACCAGGATTTAAGAATAGAAAAACCGGGCGATCCTGTATGGGGTTCAAATTATGGTGCCGGACTGGATTTGATGGGTCCTGGAACAATGCTCCCGGCTGTTGATATTAGTGGGCCATCGGGATTATCGGCTTATACAGACTGTAATGCAGGGACCTGCTACCTCTCGGCGGAGAATGGTAATTATGTCAGGAATGCCTTTGGAACGTCCATTGCGGCACCTTATGTTACCGGTATCGTTTCACAAATGCTTGCCATAAACAACCAGCTTAGCATGCATGAGATAGAATATTTACTCTTTAAAGCCTCTATTTCACCAACGATCGATGGATATAAATTTCCGGATGCTTTTGAAGCTGTTCTTCTGGCTTCGGACCACACTCCGGGCAGCCATCCTGTAGCTGATTTAGCGGTGGATCAGTTAGTTTATGAACGAATAAATGCAGATTTCGCTAGAGCGACGGTCACAATCTCTAACAGATCGTTATCAGTAGCTTCAGATCCCACTCATTTGAGTGTTTACACTTCATTTCCCAGGGTAAATTCTCATCTGGATGCCCGAGGACCTGACGGACATGATACAATTTCCATCCCCTCTATTGCTCCAAATGCCACACAAATT
>CBFGPJ010000385.1:0-3843 GCA_965650615.1 uncultured Fluviicola sp.
AAGATTTGATAATTTATCGGTCCAAATGGAAGTAAGTTGCTTGAGATCCTGCATGAAACAAAGGTAATAATGAATTACGAATGCCAAATTATGAATTGATGGATTTGTTTTTGATAAAAGTGATTTTAGCTTCGACTTGATAAGCGGAAAGTTCGTACTTAGTTGCCGGCAATTGAGAATCCTGCTTTCATCGACACAGAGATCCCGGTCCAATAATTAAAACATGATATTATGACATCGTTATATAACGAAGGAGTGTGAAGTAAGAGAGTATTTATCTTCACTTAATCGGGTAAATCTGTTAATAGATTTTATATTTCTTGCTTTTTATCGAATATATCCGGCTTTTCAACAAACTTTTTTTGAAATACCATTGTAACCTGTTAAATTTAGGTTCGTTAAATGCAAATAAAACAACAAATAGTGAGAAGTATCAAACTCATTTTTCTTAGCATTCTGGTTAACAGTCAGGCACTCTACGCTCAATCAGACAGAGAATCGGAAGTTGAAACACCTGATTCTATTGCTGTTGTTCCATTAAAGAAAATTCTTGAGGTCCCTGTATTCCAAAAATTCGATCCGGACACGATTCAGCTTGCTGAAAACGATTTCCTGGTTTCGGATTCGTATACTGCTATGGGACAGCGGTATGTATATGATGCACTTCACTCTTTCCATCGCAGGCGGATGGACGGGTTCGGAGGCTTTTTGAACGATAAGATCAATGCCGGATTGGCAGAGGTTCGTAACAGAGGATTCAATTCCGATCTGAAAAAATTATACATTCAAATAGATCCTTCTACTTTGACAGTTTACTGGACCGCAGTAGTTGGGCCAAGCCTTGACGGAAGATGTTACATGAGTGTTGACAGCCGTGGTTCTGCCGGTGGCGGATTGTCGGCGGTTCAGAAACAATGCCCGCGGATGCACCGATTACATTCAACAATGATACCTGTTAAAGTTCTTGAGTTTAATGATAATGTATTGCAATGTTATACTTGGGATGGGATAAAAATTGATACCGTAACACACGCGATAAATATTCAGCAGCATTTTTATAAATACTACGATCCTCAAATCGGAAATACGGTAACGCTTGCAGAAGTGGTCCAGAAAGAGAAAGATGCCGAAACGACTTCTTTACTGGTAGTATCGAAGCCCGCTGCTCCTGCAGTTCATTATAAGAGATATACCGTGAAATCGGGTGATACCTTATCACAAATCGCTGAGAAGTACCACACAACTCCGACGAGGATCAAGAATGCCAACCATTTACGGTCTTATCTCATCCGTGTTGGACAAACACTGAAAATTCCAGGGTAAGTCTTTCCCTTTATTAGCCAGGCAGTTTGCTATTTGGCAAATTCGCAACCAATAGCTGCTGGGATAATCAACAACTTACAAATGGACAGTTGGAGATGTAGCCTGTTTTTTAATAAACATGTTAACTAAATGGTTTACAACGTGCAATCAGCACATGGTTTAATCAAACCCTTTCAGTAAACACCTCAATAACTATCCCGATCGCATATTTATCCATTTAAGAAATCTCAGATTCATCAAAACAAAAGAGTCTCCCGGCTTCCGGAAGACTCTCTTTAATCATATTATTTAAAACTTCAACTAATCTTCAAACTACTCCTTGATGAATTTTATCGGAGTCGCTTTCTCTGTGTCTGCTGATACTATTTTTAGGAAGTAAACACCTGTACTGAGAGTTGAAACATCAATCACGGAATTGCCTGACAGTTGGTGCGTTGAAAGCACTTTACCACTCATGTCCATTACCTGAACGTTCATTATTTCAGTTGGATTTGACGAATTGATGGTCAGTTTATCTTTCGTTGGATTTGGATATACCGTATAAATTCCTCCATCTGTCTGATCACCGATAAAGCTCGCAGATGTTCTCGCTACATTCAGTGTGTAGCATGTTGCACTATTTGCTCCATTGTAACCAATGACACGAACGGTATACGTTCCAACTGCTAAATTGGAGATTGAAACATTCTCTGTTGCCGTACTTCCAAGTCCTGACCCGATTTGAGTCCCCCCACTGTTATAAACATACAGATCATAGTCTACCCCACCTGGTCCGGCCAAACTAAATTGGTGCGTTCCAACAGAAGTAGTTGTAACTTTATAATAATCCTGATCTGTGCTTGTTGAAATTGCTGCTGAAATCGTTGTAGAAAGAGGAATTGTTGCCGCAGCTGCACTTGAATTATTCGGCTCATAAGCTGTTGAACAATTATTAACCGCAGTTGCCGTAGCTGTCAGACTATAACAAGTTGAACTTACCGCATTGTTATATCCAAAGATCTTAATGTAATAAGTTCCTGTCGCTTGTCCGTTGAGTGTTACTGATTCTGTTGCCGTACTTCCAGCTCCCGAACCTATTTGAGTACCGGCACTATTGTAAATGGTCATGTCAAAATCTACACCTGAAGGCCCGGATAAATTGAAAACATTATTGGTTGTAGTAGAAGTAGTGATTTTGAAATAATCCAAATCTCCCGAAGTTGCTATTGCAGCTGAAACCGCGATACCACTTGTAATCGTTGCTGCTGCCGACTGGCTTTCATTGGGTTCAAAAGCTGTAATGCAAGTCGGTCCGCTGTCTGTATCACAAGTCAGTGTAATACAACTGTTCACTCTGCTTCTGATCAAATTTCCGGGTTGAGTTCCGAATCCCAGGTTGAAATTCATTCCCACACTGTTCAGGTGACAATAACTCATGATCGTACCTCCGTTTGATGGAATTGGACCGGTACATCCTTCACTATAACCGGCAGCAGGACCACAACCGTCAATGGCACCTCCTGTCCAGCTACACGCATGTGTATGTGGAGATCCCAAATTATGACCAACTTCGTGTGTAGATACATTTACAGCCCAACTATAGTTTGGTACCGCTGGAATTGTCCCTCCGATTGAGCCACAAAATCCATGCTTATAATATTGGTTACTTCCGCAAAGCTGATCAAGCCATGCTACACCACCACCACCGGTAGTAGAAAATAAAGTAGCCAGGTTTGCTCCAAAATTGCTGCGATTTGCCGAGAAATTATCCAAATCATTGTTATATGAATCCTGTGTTGTCCAAATATATAATTGATTCAATTTGGAACCGATCTGCTCATTATTATATATGATCTGGAAATTATTGAACAGGGAAGTCATGTAATTGGTTACTGCCTGTGAACTTCCTTTCGAAGTATACAAATTATAAGCAGTTTCCCAAAAATAAGTCACGCACTTATAAGTGGCCTTTTCCATATCTTCCAGTAACCCATGCTGATTCGAAAGTTGCTCCACAGCTTCATGATACTGGTCCAGACCTTCCGCTTCACAAGGATGCGAAATATTCTGTGTCAGGTCATCGTCTGAGTAAACGATATGTGTTCCACCTGAATTTCCCGGAGTCCGGATAAATCCGCATTCGATTATTTTGTCTTCCGGAGTATCCTGTGAAATCAAAACACTGAATTCATTCTCAAAGAAACTCACTCCGACAATTGAATTGGTGCCCCGGATAGTTCCCTGATAATATAATCCAAGTGTAACTCCCTGAACTTTTTTCGGGTCGTTTGACTGAACAGAAAAATTATCTCCGAATAGGGAAGCCTGGATCAAATCAAGTGTCAATACCTGGTTTTCGAATGGTAATCGTACGCTCAAAGCCTCCGGACGCAAGGAAAGCAAATCCCGGATCGCTTTCTGATTGGAATAATCAACATACGATGCTTTACTGAGTGTTTGGGAAGCAACTTGTTCTATTTCTTCCTGAACAGCTTTTGTTTTGGCATCCGAGAAATCCATCAGATAGACTTCGGATAATGT
>CBFGPJ010000386.1:0-3834 GCA_965650615.1 uncultured Fluviicola sp.
CTCTTTGAAGTAGTAAATCCGGGCAACTCCTTTTTTTATGAAATAAATCGTTTTGCAGGTTTGCCCTATGTCCTGGATTACGGTGTTTTTCTTTATCCTTAATTCCCTGGAAATTTCAATAATAGCGTTTTCAGCTTCTTTTGAAAGCCTGTTGAAATTGTTGAAATACTGCAAGAGTTCTGTCATCATTCATAAAAGTACTCAAATAAGAGAATTTCATTCGTTTACTCTAGGAATGGCGATAATAACGCGCTATTGCCCACAAAGGAAAAACATTTCGATACGAAGTATATGTCTCCATGCAGTTCCCGTTGAATACACCGGAAATTCCTTCCTGCGGGAAATCACCGTTTGATTCCTGACGTGAAAGAATAAAGGCAATTCCTTTTTCAATAGCAGCTTTGTCCGGATGTTTTGCTTTCATTAATGCAAGAAGTGCCCACGCCGTATTGATTATCTGGCCGTCTTCGTGTTCAATGTACCGGTGTTCTACACACGATTCAAAAGATTCCCCCCAACTGCCGTCGCTGCGTTGTTTGCTCAACAAAAAATCACATGCTTTTTGGATCTTTGGCGAAGGTGCAGCATGCTTGTAATCTTCATGGCCGGTTGCTAGTAATCCTTCGATCCCGAACCAGGTCCCATAGGTATAACATACTCCCCAACAGCCATACCAGGAGCCATCGGGATCTTGTTTGGATTCTAAAAATTTCCCGCCACGATCCAATGCTCTTTTAATATCTTCCTTGCGGTAGTCATAATTTTCCGAGAATTCCTTTAATCCTTGCATCGTTGCCGAAGAACATTCCGTATAGGTTACTTCTGTCATGATGTTTTCGAATAACATCGCAGGATTCAATGCTTCAATCCATTTCGGGGCCCGTTGTCTTTCATACGAAGCCCAGCCACCGTCTTTGTTTTGCATAAATAACAACCAGTCAACAGCAGGTTTTAAACGCTCCAAATCAATGGGATTCTGCTTTTTGATCTGCTCTTTGTGGTTATACAAAAGCGCGGTCTTCATTCCCTCTGAGGTGCAATCCGTTACTGCCCATGCATGATCAATGGTTGAAAAGGGCCAGCAACCGAGCGTTACATCTCTCCAATATTTGGTATGCTCTTTCGGATTACGATCAATTTGCGTGATATCGATGAAGTGATAGATTTTCTCTGCCATTTCCGGAAAACTGCTTTCCATATCTGCTTCCAGTAAGGCCTGGCCGGCAAACGCTGTATCCCATAATTGAGATCCGTTATACCCTCCCATTTTAGCACCGTCTTCCGCAATCCACAGATAATCTTTCCACCGGTTCACGTGGTTTTTAAACTGCTCGGAATCCTTTCCGTGATTGTGCCACACACAAATAGAATTAATGGCCTGGTTTACAGGACCGATATTGATATAGCGTGTGTGAATATCTTCGTGATCGATGTAATCTTCGACATATTTGAGGGCTTTTTTCCGAAACCAGCGCGAGTGAATGCGTTCATATGCGTTGGTAATTTTACTCAGGCGGTAATACCACTTGTTCACCGGATGAAAAATATCAATTTCGCATGCCTCACGACGGGCTTTTTTCCAATCAATGGAATCATAATCCGTTGTGTAGAGCTCTTTTCTTAATTCTTTGACCAAAGGTGTCAATTCCGACTTCACTTTTTTACCAAAGCAATAAGACATCGGTAAAAAAATCATCCGGTTATGGCACCAGTATTTTCCTGGATGAAAAGGCATCCATTTCGGGAATTTCCACATTTCTGGTAAAAGTGCATCATTTCCCTTCCAATCATAGACGTTCAGGACCGATAAGTAGAACTTGCCCCATTGTGGAATTTTAATGGCTCCACCGTGGCTTAAAATCCAATCCTGCGCACGTTTCATATCCGGATTTGAAAGATCTTCTCCCAAAATGCGCAAAGTCACGTATTGCATAACTGTTCCGAACATCGTTGAATGTCCCTCGATATGTAATCCCCAACCACCATCTTCGTTTTGGTGATTCCATAAATTGCGCTTCATTAAAACCTGCATCGGTTTCTCAAAAGGGGAATCAGTAATGTATGATGCGATGATCAATCCGGGAATCAGGAAAAGCGGACCACCGTAATCACCCGCCCAATTTCCATCAGGCTCCTGTAATGTTTCGTAAAACGAAAAACCATTTAATAACCCGATCCGGGCCCTGTCTTTGAGTGAAAGCAAGTCATCCGATGGGACAATTTTCGGTTCACCGACCTGTTTATTCCGCAAATAACGAAATACGCGGTCACCCGAATTTGGATTGACTTTCTTGTCGAAAATAAATGCACGGTCAAAAGCTTCTAAAAAAGCCTGACCCTCGGGTTTGTCCCAGTCAGATTCACTTTGAATGATTCCTTTTAGCTCTTCCGGAATTTCAAAGTGCCAGGATTGTTGTCCGTTCTTTGAAGAAAATTTCCACGTGTCCCAAAAATAAGACGGATCTTTCTGATCAAAATTCATCGGGTATCAGGTTGTTCTGCGAAGCATGATTTCACCCAATTCGATCATTTTGCGTTTGTCTTCTTCAGAAAGACCGGAAGTCATGATTGCTTCAACAGATTTATCATGTAATTCTTCCATTTTATCCAAAGCAATTTTAGCTACCCCGATTTCTTTGAAAATAGCCTGGAATCCACTGATTTTTGCTTCTTCATCCTGTTCATCAAATAGTTGCGTAATACGCGCTTTTTGATCAGCATTTGCATGTTGCATCGCGTTGATTAACAAGAATGTCTTTTTATTCAATAAGATATCACCTCCGATTCGTTTTCCAAATGAATCATCACCGAATGTATCCAGGTAATCATCCATAATTTGGAATGCCAATCCGGTATAAAGTCCGAAATCGTAGAGTTTTTTCTGATCTTCAACCGAAGCATTACCCAACATGGCACCGATCTCACAAGCACATCCGAACAGAACGGATGTTTTCAGACGGATCATGTTCATGTATTCTTCCACAGTGACACTTTCCTGGGTTTCAAACTCCATGTCGTATTGCTGTCCTTCCATCACTTCCTGAGCCATTTTCAGGAAACTTTTTAACAGGGCCGGAGACTTTTCTTCGTTTCCTTTGATCAATAAAGCAATAGAATGCGGTAACATAGCGTCTCCTGTTACGATGGCTTTATCTACCCCGTATTTTTCATGGACAGTGATCGTTCCTCTTCGCAAAACTGCTTTATCCATGATATCATCATGAACGAGTGTGAAATTATGGAACACCTCAATCGAAATTGCAGCAGACATAGCATCTTCAGTACTGACACCAAAACCTTGAGCCGCCATCAATACCATAATCGGACGCAAACGCTTTCCCTCCAATGTCATGATATGATAAGTGGAATCAGCTAAGTTGCTTGGAAAACCTTCCAATGCATCAGTCTCCAAAAATTGAATAATCGCTTTTCTTTGGATTTCCAATTCCTGTTTTATTGTAGTTGTTGTTGTCGTCATAATTTAAAATCTATAGAAAATTTCTAACTCTTCGTCTTTTAGTAATTGCTGCGTTTCTTCCCAGTTTTCGGTAAACCCGATCATGAATCCACCACCACCGGCTCCACAAATTTTTAAATAATAGTTCTTTGTATCCAACCCTTGCTTAACAATGGAATGATACTTTTCCGGGATCAGGTAATGCATTTCATCCAATTGAAAACGAACTAATTTCTCCAGGGTCCGGTAGAAATTTTCGGTATCTCCTTTCAGGAAATCAGTAATTCCTGCATTGGCATATTTGATTAATTTCGTTTCCAGTTTTTTCTGAAAGTCTTCCTTTTCATAGGCACGATGAAACTTCTCAATCAGTTTTT
>CBFGPJ010000387.1:0-3811 GCA_965650615.1 uncultured Fluviicola sp.
TCCGCCGATTATGTAGTAATTTTATCGGGAAAGAATATCCATCAATGAGAAAATTGAACAGCGTTTCACTTGAAGAGATCAATAAATATTCAAACAACACCTTGTTGGGACATTTGGATATTAAATGTGTCGAAATAGGAGAAGACTATATCGTTGCAACCATGCCGGTGGATCACCGGACGCACCAGCCGATGGGCTTGCTGCATGGTGGTGCAAGTGCTGCTTTGATCGAATCCATCGGATCGATCGGGTCCACTTTGTTGATCGATTTGAGTAAAGAAGCTCCCGTTGGGATCGAGATCAACGCAAACCACATCGGAAGTGTAAGAGCAGGTTCGGTAAGAGCAATCGGAAAGATTGTGCATGCGGGCTCACGTACACACATCTGGCAGGTAGATATTTTTGATGAATCCAATGATCGTTTGATCTGTACCGGACGTTTAACCGTAATGATAGTTCCTAAACCGTGAAAGATTTACTCATTTACCGATTACCTAAAGAAACTGCCCCGGTGATCAAAAGAGGAGCTTTTTCTGCATTGAAAGAAGGAGAAAAGCCTCTTGGGTTTGTAGTTTCCGATTTTTTGCATGAGCGTACGTTCCATTTCAATGAAAGTTTGGAATTTGATCCCGAATTTGATTTTCACTACAGCAAAGAAATTCCAACAGTTATTTCCCGAAGGGATTACCAGATAGAAGCACAGGCTTTTTTAAACTCATTTCCCTTATTGGGGGTTGAAAAAGGAGTTTTTTCCCGTATCAAACAAACTCCTTTCCAGGGAGAACGGGCGTTTGATCTGTTCCATATTTTGGAAAATACTTATCCGAATGCATTTTGCTACCTGATCTCTTCTGCAGAATTCGGTACCTGGATCGGTGCTACTCCCGAATTATTAATGCACCAGGAAGGAATGGTTTGTAAAACGGTTGCTTTGGCCGGAACTCATGGCGAGAACGAAGAACACGAATGGACACCGAAAGAATTGGAAGAACATGCTTTTGTAGTCGATGCGATCAAAGAAACCCTGGAGAGAAACGAATGTGTCGAAATTGAATCGGATGGACCTTATGTCGTTCAGGCCGGACCTGTTCAGCATTTGAAAACAGATTTCAAAGCACTTTTGACGAAACCCAATGCGTGGTCCATTGCGTTGGATTTACATCCGACTCCTGCAGTATGCGGGACTCCACGAAGAAATGCGATTGAGGCGATAGCAAGCCGGGAAATGCATGATCGGGAGTTGTATACCGGGTTTATCGGCTTATTTGAAGAAGGGAACACCAATCTTTTTGTGAATTTACGCTGTGCGCAGTTATTCCGGGATAAAGCCTTTTTATATGTGGGTGGAGGTTTCACCGTTGACTCGATTCCGGACCTGGAATGGGAAGAAACAGAACATAAGGCTGAAACCCTGATGCGTGCGATGAAAAAAATATATTGATCCAGGAATCAAGCATTCATTCAATAATCCGATTAATTTCGCCGAAGTTTTTAACGATTACTGAAACTCATGAATATCCGGATCCTTTTCGCAATTAGCACGTTGGCTTGTTTGTTCAACACAGCTCAGGCTCAAAATCTGAAACCCGAAAAAGCGGTTTCCCTGCAAATAGATATTCCACCTGTAAACCTGGATTACATTGCCAGTACGCGGATCTATGTGGATCCGATAGCGAACGATCAGTACAATATTCGGGGAATGTTTATCCAAAAGTTCAATACGCGTGTTTATACATTCGCAACTTCCATTGAAGCAAGCGACATGTATGTTACATTCTCCCTGAACCGGATTACCAAAAAGAATGCAGTTTCTTCCACTTCATCTTCTACAAGTACGGATAAGAAAGGAAATAAAACCACGACAACCACTTATCGCTACGATGGTGAAGAACAAATTGACCTGGTTTTTACTTTAAATCTTGCGAATGGAGTTACTGTGAAAACTTACCGTGAATCCGGTTACAGCCAATATTCAGGAACTTCGACCAAAAATTATGAAAGCGCAAGAACAGATTATAATAACAACAAATCGAAAAAAGTAGCTGCCACGGTTGAGGATTTGGTTGGAAGGGTTTATACTAAAATGTGCGCTGACTATTTGATCGGTAACAGGGATATTGACTTGTATGCAATCGGCGCAAAATCCAAAAAGCAGGATTATTCCGATCTCAATAATGCAGGTGATCTTTTAATCAAATGGTTTGCTACGAATCCAACAGATGCTATGGCTCCGGAAGTTGTGAGAGCGTTGCAATTGTACGATGAAGCGTTGTTGGAATACGAACCGGGCTCTAAAAAGAACCGGGTGAATAATGAGATTGCAGCAGTTTGTTATTATCAAAAAGCATCCGTAGAATTTTATTTAAAAAATTACCGGAAAGCAGAAGAATTGATCCTGAAATCAGAATCGTTGGATAAACGCATCCATTTCAGCCAGGAAAATATGAAAGACTTGTTAAAACTACTGCGCGACCGGAAGGTTTTTAATTGAAAGGTGTAAAACAATAATTCAGGCCTTTTCAATTCTTAATTGTCCATTTTCAATTAATTTTACGGTATGATTTCAAGTGCAAAATTGGAAGTGCAACTTTTGGTGGATGGTTGTAAAAAAGTAGGAGTAACGCATGTAGTTATTTCTCCGGGATCCAGAAATGCTCCATTAAGCATTGCTTTTGATGAAGATCCTCACTTCCAGGTTTTTGTCGTGCCGGATGAACGTGTGGCAGCATTTTATGCACACGGAATGGCCCAGAAATTAAAAAAACCGGTTGTGATTACCTGTACTTCAGGTTCCGCACCGTTGAATTATTATCCTGCTATTGCAGAAGCGTTTTATCAGGGAACTCCGTTGATTGTCATTTCAGCCGACAGGCCCGTGGAATGGGTGGATCAGGGAGACGGACAAACGATTCGCCAGGAGCGGGTATTTGACCAAATGGTTTTGAAAAACGCACAATTGAATGAGATTCATTCGGATAATCAGCGTTGGCATTTCGAGCGTAAACTTTCGGAAGTATTACAGGCAGCAATCGGAACAAGAAAAGGACCGGTCCACTTGAACATTCCCCTTTCAGAACCGCTTTATGAAACAACGAGCGATATTCATATTCTGAAGAATTGGGTCGAATTGGCCGAAACGAAAGCTGTTTTAACAAAGAACAGTAAAAATAAGCTGGAAACGCTTTGGAATGACTCTGAAAAGCGTTTGATCATTGTCGGGCAACAACAGAAAGATCCGGATTTGCAGGAAATACTGGAAAAACTCGCTCTGGATGGCTCAACTGCGGTGTTGGTGGAACATACTTCCAATGTCTTCAGTCCGTACTTTGTTTCGAACATTGACCGCACATTGAATATCATCCCCGAATCAGAGATCAAAGCGTTTCACCCGGATTGCATCGTAACCATTGGTGGTGCGATCATATCAAAGAAAATGAAGGTGTTCCTGCGCCAATCCAAAGCGCCGGTCATTCGTTTCGGAGAAGATTTTCCATTCATGGATACGTATCAGAATTTGCGTTTTACAGCAGCTGTTCCGGCCTTGGAAGGTTTGGAGTTTCTTCTTGAATTGGTTCAGAAAAATCCCCATAAATCCCGTTTTGGTTTTGCCTGGAAAAAACTGGACCAGTTTGGTTCAGATGATCAAAAGCAGATTTGCAGCGCTCAACCCTGGAGTGATTTGAAAGCCATGGAGTTTATCATGGATGTGATCCCGGATTATTCCAATTTACACGTTTCAAACAGTTCACTGATCCGTTATGCTTTGCTGTTTGATCCGATCAAAACGGTATCTTATTGGTGTAATCGCGGA
>CBFGPJ010000388.1:0-3790 GCA_965650615.1 uncultured Fluviicola sp.
AATGTGTGTTGTTGTCAATTCCCGGATATGCGTTTTTTCAATATTCGTAATGGAAGGGTTTGTGCGAATCCGCTCATGTAATTGCCCGTGGCCCACGTCCACACAAAAGACATGTTTTGCTCCTTTACTGAGCAAGACTTCCGTAAAACCTCCGGTGGAAGCCCCTAGATCGATGAATGTTAGGTCAGCAACGTTGATTTGGAAGTGATCGATTGCTTTCAGTAATTTCAAAGCTCCTCTTGAGACCCAGGTCAGTTCTTCGTTGAGAAGTAAGATCTTGGAGTCAATAGCGATTTTCTTTCCGGGTTTTTCTACCGAAATTCCGTTTACCAGGACATCGCCGTTTTTGATCAGTTCTTCACCGCGTGTTCTGGAGGTTACAAGGCCACGGTCGACCAATATTTTATCCAAACGTTCTTCCATGTGACAAAGTTAGTCAATTGCGAATTATGAATTACGAATGCCGGGTGGAAGAAGAGGTGGAAGTTGGATAAAACTGGAAAATGCGGAATGTTGCAATCAATTGACAATAAAAAAATCCGGTAGTTTTTGCTGCCGGATTTTTCAATTTTAAGAAAGAGCTTAGAATTATTCAATTACCCAATTGAATCGCTCTTTTAATATGTTGTGAATGCGATCTGTTACCGCTTCGTTTTCAATTTTTTGAATCACATCTTCGATGAAAGCACCCACCATCAATTGTCTTGCACTGGCTTCGCTCAAACCTCTTGCACGAAGATAGAAAACCGCTTCTTCATCCAATTGACCGGTTGTGGAACCATGAGAACATTTCACGTCGTCTGCATAGATCTCCAATTCCGGTTTACTGTTGATTGTAGCATCATCGCTTAACAATACATTCCCGTTTGACTGGAATGCATTGATCTTTTGAGCATCCTTTCGAACATAAACTTTCCCGTTGAAAACGGCCGTTGCTTTCCCGTCAATTACACCTTTGTATAGTTCATTCGATTCACAATTTGCCACTTTATGATCTACAATTGTATGATTATCGACGTGTTGATTTCCGTTCAGAATATAAGCTCCATTCAAATGCGTCTCACAATTTTGACCATCTACTTCAATCGTCAGGTTATTGCGAACCAACAAGCCATTTAAAGTAACGGTATTGATGGTGAAATTTGAGTCCTGGTGCTGATTTACCAATTCTGTAGAAATCTGGAAACACGATTCGTGTTCTTCCTGCAATTTGTCAATTGTCAATTTTGCATTTTTTCCAACATGGATTTCGGAAATAACATTGGTGAAATTATCCGAACCATTTACGGAGATTGAACGTTGAATGAATTGAACTTCTGAAAATGCTTCTGCTACCAGCACGTGTCTCAGATTGGAAAGGATATTTTTATCTGTATTGATCTGAATTATTTCGATCACCGGTTCAATTTGCATTTTTGCAGAAACGTGAACATAGAGTCCATCGGTTGCATATGCTGTATTAATTGAAGAAAAAACTTCTCCGTCCAATAACACATTTCCTCCCATAACGCGTACTTCCGCTTCATCCATTTGAGAAAGCGCAAGAACTTTTACTCCATCCGGATACGATTTGGAAGAAAGTGCTTCCGAAAAATGTCCGTTTATAAAAACGTATTGAATGGAATCAGTTGCCAGACCGAAATTTCCGGTAAGAGAAACAGGATTTTCCTGAATGGATAAATTACTGTTTTTGATCTTTGCAACACGGGTGTATTTCCAGGCTTCCGTTTTAGTCGTTGGAAAAGGTGTATTATCAAGGACTTCAAGTGCTTTTTGCCGCAACTCGGGATTTAATAAAAAAGTTCCCTTTAATTGCCAGTTCACGCTTGCTGCCGATTCTTTTTCAATGGTTTGCATCTGCATGATTTAAATTATTGAGCAAATTCTGCTTTAATCCAGTCGTATCCTTTTTCTTCCAGTTCAAGAGCCAATTCTTTCGGACCTGATTTTACGATTCTTCCGTCGTATAGCACGTGAACGAAATCCGGAACGATATAGTCAAGCAAACGTTGGTAATGTGTAATCACCACCGTAGCATTTTTATCAGATTTCAATGTGTTTACTCCATTTGCAACAATGCGAAGTGCATCGATATCCAATCCTGAATCGGTTTCATCAAGGATAGACAATTTAGGGTCCAGCATGGCCATTTGGAAGATCTCGTTACGTTTCTTTTCACCTCCTGAAAATCCTTCATTCACAGAACGGGAAGCCAATTTTGCATCCAATTCTACAATGGCACTTTTCTCTTTTACCAAAGCCATAAAATCTTTCGCTGAAATGGCAGATTCTCCTCTGTATTCACGAATTTCATTCAAAGCGGTACGCAGGAAATTTACGTTGGAAACTCCCGGGATCTCAACAGGGTACTGAAATGCGAGGAATAATCCTTCTCTTGCACGGTCTTCTGTTGCCATTTCAAGCAAATCTGTTCCGTCAAAATCAACAGAACCTTCCGTGATTTCATACTCTTCACGTCCTGCCAAAACACTTGCTAAAGTACTTTTTCCGGCACCGTTCGGTCCCATGATTGCATGAACTTCACCGGCTTTTACTTCCAGGTTTAATCCTTTAAGAATTTCTTTTCCGTCAATCGACGCGTGTAAATTTGTGATCTTTAACATATCTATTATTCTTTTGCCACCCTCCTCAATCCTCCCTCAAGGGAGGAAGCTTTTTCAACTCCCCCTTTGGAGGGGGATAAAGGGGGAGGACTTTCTCTAATTGTTTTTATCCAACGCTACCTTCCAAACTGATCGTCAATAATTTCTGTGCTTCAACAGCAAACTCCATTGGCAGCTGGTTCAATACTTCCTTACAATACCCGTTAACGATCAGGCTAATGGCTTTTTCCTCGGAAATTCCTCTCTGAAGACAATAGAAAATCTGATCTTCCCCGATTTTTGATGTGGTAGCCTCATGCTCAATTTTAGCGCTTGGGTTTTTACACTCAATATATGGGAAAGTATGTGCGCCACACTCATCCGTCATTAGCAAAGAATCACATTGCGAGAAGTTTCTTGCGTTGTGTGCGTTCTTGTGAATTTGCACCAATCCACGGTAAGAATTGTGCGATTTTCCTGCCGAGATTCCTTTTGAAATAATCGTACTCTTGGTATTTTTTCCCAGGTGGATCATTTTTGTCCCGGTATCAGCCTGCTGGAAGTTATTGGTAACTGCTACGGAATAAAATTCTCCGATCGAGTTATCTCCTTTTAGGATACAGGAAGGGTACTTCCAGGTTACTGCTGAACCTGTTTCTACTTGCGTCCAGGAAATTTTTGCGTTGGTCTCACAGATTCCGCGTTTGGTAACGAAATTGAAAACTCCTCCTTCTCCGTTTTTGTCACCAGGATACCAGTTTTGTACCGTTGAATATTTGATCTCCGCATCTTTCAATGCGATTAGCTCCACAACAGCTGCGTGTAATTGATTTTCATCCCGTTGAGGTGCTGTACACCCTTCCAGGTAAGAAACATACGAACCTTCATCTGCGATGACTAGTGTACGTTCGAACTGACCGGTATTGGCTTCATTGATCCGGAAATAAGTAGATAATTCCATCGGGCATCTTACACCTTTTGGAATGTAGCAAAACGAACCATCTGTAAACACAGCCGAATTTAAAGCTGCGTAGAAGTTATCCGTTGCCGGAACTACTGATCCCATATATTGTTTAACCAATTCGGGATGTTCCTGAACAGCTTCCGAAAAAGAACAGAAAATAATTCCCAGTTCTTTCAATTTGGATTTAAAACTGGTTGCTACGGAAACAGAATCCATTACGAAA
>CBFGPJ010000389.1:0-3786 GCA_965650615.1 uncultured Fluviicola sp.
AATCTACCAGGTTTCGAAACCCAAGGTCAACATCCAGGTTGTTGAAGTGAGTTTTAGTTTGGTTAATTTTAGATTGAAATGGATTCATAGTTTATTTGGCTCTGAACATTAAGCGGAGTACAACGAAAACGGATATGACGACCGTTGTTACGAAAAAGATATCCGGGAAATTACCGAAGACTTTGCCCATAAACGGTTCTCCTTTGGAATTATAGATCACTGTTTTTACATTGTAAACCTTCAGAAGTGTTGAAGAGATCAGAAGGATCCCCAGTAAAATTATCGCACCGAAACGATAAATGTGTCTCCGGATTTCCGTGTTTCCAATAGTGTTTCCTTCTTCTCCTAATTTAATATTGTGACGAAGCCCTTCGTGCTTGAAACTGGTTACAATCGCTCTGATATCCTTAGGAAGCGTTTCAATTAAGTAAAGGTAATCTTCTGCCGAGTTGAGGATCTTGGATTTGATGTTTTTCCATCCGAAGCGTTCTTTGATCTTGTCTGCGGCATAAGGCCTTACCATTGCGATCAGGTCCAGTTTTACCTGGAGTGATTCTGCTACTTTCTGGATAGTTACCAATGTTTTCAAAAGCATATACAAACTACTCGGAATGGTAATCCCATATTTCATCAGCAGCTTAAAGGTATCGGTAAATAAACCTGAAATATCGACATCATCATAGGAATAATACGTGTATTTCAAGGTCAGTTCATTGATTTCGAACTCCAGGCTTTCCATATCCCGGAAGTTTTCTACCTCAGTCAATTTTAAAAGTGCTTTGGCAATTTTATGCGGATTATTATCTGCAAAGCCGATCAGGAAGTCAATTAGCCCGTCGATTTGTTTGGGCTTTAAGCTCGCACACATTCCAAAGTCAATCAAAACCAATTGATTGTTACCGCGAATGAACATGTTTCCCGAATGCGGATCTGCATGGAAGAAACCGTGCTTCAGGATCATGCTCAAAATGACATTGATCCCGTTTTCTGCAATTGTTTTCGGGTCAAATCCTTTGGAAATCAGGTTGGCCAAATTGTCCGGACCTTCTCCTTCCACATATTCCATGACCAATAATTTTGATGTGGAATACTTGCTGTAAACTTTCGGTACATAAACCCGGTCGTCTCCTTTGAACATGTGAGTAAAACGCATCATATTCGAAAGCTCATTCATGAAATCAAGTTCTTTCAGCATGATATCCCCAAAATCCTCAATGAAGCGAATCAGGTTGAAATTGCTGATTTCCGGATATTGGTTTTGGATTTTTTGAGCAAAGATCTGAAGCAGTTTGATATCCAAACGGATCTTGTTACGAATATTTGGTCGCTGCACTTTCAAAACAACTTTTTCTCCCGTGTGCAGAGTTGCCACATAAACCTGTGCAATGGAAGCCGATGCAATGTGCTTCTCATTGAATTGGGAAAAAACAGTATCAATAGAGGCTCCTATTTCGTTTTGAATGATCTGAATGGCAATATCATCAGGCATCGGGCGTGCTGAAGACTGCAATTTTTTCAACTCCATACGTAAGCCTTCTGAAGCGATATCAGGCCTGTCCGCCACGATCTGTCCGAACTTGATAAATGTAGGTCCCAGATCTTCGATAATTAAGCGTAATCTTTCAGACCGTGTCTTCCGATTTTTTCCTCTCGGATCGAAGATCACACGCAATGGTCCGGTTGTCAGCCAGTTGGCTACATAATGCCCAATAATGATCCGGATGATCGACAGTAATCTGAAAAAATTCTTAAGGTTTGCACTAAAGCGAAAAATCCACATAGAAGGCCTTTATTTATATCAAATGTAATTGAAAGTTTAGTAAAGTAAATAAGGTAAGTTAAATTCGGAACAAATATTCAGATTTTAGCATTCATTCACATTTTTTCTATCTTTAGCGACTTGAAAACTAAAAAACTTAAATATGGCAAGTAGTGTATGGCGTAAAAAACCAATGAGCGCTTTTGAAGCGGACATGAAGAAAAGTGAATTGAAGCGTGTTCTCGGAAAATGGAGCTTAACAGCTATTGGAGTTGGTGCGATTATCGGAGGTGGAATTTTTGTTCTAACGGGAACAGGAGCATATTATCATGCAGGTCCCGCATTGTCTCTCTCATTTGTAATTGCAGGAATTGCTTGTGTTTTTGCTGCACTATGTTATTCTGAATTCGCTGCAATTTTACCGGTTGAAGGTTCGGCATATGCTTATGCATACGGAACAATTGGTGAGATTTTAGCATGGATCATTGGTTGGGGACTTGTTTTAGAGTATGCAATGGGATCAATGACAGTTGCCGTCTCCTGGTCGGGGTACTTTAATAAATTGCTCAAAATATTTGGTATTGTCCTGCCTGACTGGCTGACATCGGATCCTGCAAGTTATACAGGATCAGGTTTCTCTATGAATTTACCTGCATTCCTGATTGTTTTACTGGTGGTTGGGATCCTGGTAAGAGGAACAAAAGGAGCAGCCAAAGCCAATAATTTCATTGTAATCCTGAAAGTGTCGGCAGTACTGTTTGTTATTATTGCAGGTTTGTTCTTTATTAACATGGCCAATTGGTCTCCATTTATTCCTGAAGTAAAGAAAATTGTACACGATGGTGTGTCACATGATGCTTACGGAGTTACAGGAATTATTTCGGGTGCAGCGGCAATTTTCTTTGCATACGTAGGTTTCGATGCCGTTTCAACCCAGGCGGGAGAAGCGATCAATCCGAAGAAAGATGTACCGTTTGCAATTGTTGCTTCCTTATTGATCTGTACTATTTTATACATACTTGTTTCCCTGGTATTAACGGGAATGATGAACTACCAGGATTTTGATCCGAAAGGTGCTTATCCGGATGCGATTAAAGCCCCGGTTGCATATGCCTTTGATATTGCCGGTCAAAAATGGGCGAGTTCCCTGATTACTATTGCAGCGACCGTTGGTTTGATCTCTGTATTGATGGTAATGATCATGGGACAATCCCGAATTTTCCTTGGAATGGCAAAAGATGGATTGATTCCTAAAGTTTTCTCAGAAATTAACCCGGTTTCAGGAACTCCAAAACGCAATCTTTACATCCTGGGAACTATCATTGCAATTGTAGCTGCTTTCACACCGATCAACAAGCTTGCTGATATGACCAGCTTCGGAACATTGTTTGCTTTCTTAATGGTATGTATTGCAGTTTGGGTACTTCGTGTGAAGCAACCGAATTTACCTCGTACATTCAAAGTTCCGGCCCTTCCTGTTATAGCAGTTTTGGGTATCATGATCAATATTTACCTGATGTGGAATTTGAGCCTGGATGCACAATTGCTTTCATTGAGCTGGCTTGCATTAGGAATTGTCATTTACTTCCTGTACAGCCGTAGAAAAAGTAATCTGAATCATTACAATTTGGATGCTTCCATTACCGGACCTGAGATGGAAGGAGAAGAGGCTCCTGAAGAATAAATTCATTGAATTCAAGATAAAGTCCCTGTCCGCCGCGGCGGATCGGGACTTTTTTATTACTGTTTATGGAAGAAAACACAACTAAAAAATCACTCGGTTTAATGGACGCTACTTTCCTGGTTGCAGGAAGTATGATCGGTTCCGGGATCTTCATCGTTTCATCGGAAATGTCACGAGACCTGGGAAGCTCCGGATGGTTGCTTTTCACCTGGTTACTTACCGGAATCATTACTCTTTTTGGTGCATTGAGCTATGGAGAACTGGCAGCGATGTTCCCGAAAGCGGGTGGACAATTCGTTTATATCCGTGAAGCCTGGGGGAAACTCCCTTCGTTTTTATATGG
>CBFGPJ010000390.1:0-3776 GCA_965650615.1 uncultured Fluviicola sp.
ATTGTTTGTGAGAAAGCACGTTACATAGAGTGAGAATAGATCCATTTTTTTAACTAAACTTGCTCATGCATAAATCATTCCTGACAATTTTAATTATCCTGTTTATTTGTACTTCCTGCATTGAGACGAATCTCCCGGACACAAAAACCTTGGATAAAATTACTGACCTAAATAGTGATTTGCTTTACGATTGGAACATAGAGTCTATAAAAAATGAAAAAAGCATTCCAAATAAAAAAGACCTGGACATTAAATTAAACCGTAAGGTTTCGTTTCCTTTTAAAGGAAAGAAATACATCCTTTATCCTTTTTTTAAAAAAAATTCCGGTAATACTCAAATTGCTTTTCTACATTTCCTGCTCACAAAACAAGGTCTAACTATTAATAAGCTCGAGAAGGTTTCATTCAAAGATTTAACCAAACTTGATAAGGATAAAGCATATTATTACTACAACTAAATCTTTGAATTCAATTAAGTTGAAATCCCGCACTTTCAATTTTTTTTTCTGTTTCGATCTTCTATGAACTTCAGCTCATCATTCTTCCAGATTAACAAATGGTCACTACCAACAATTTCCCAATCCGGGTTTTCCACAGATAACACCGCCATTGTCAAAAATGTTCCGCTATAAACTTTTGTGAGTAAGCTTTTATCATTTCCCGGACCCGCTCAAATTCCGCGGTAATTTCTTCTTTGGTTCCTACCGCTTTTGCCGGATCTGGGAAATTGTGATGAAACTTCTGTGCCTGTGTCGGAAAATAAGGACATCGTTCCTTTGCATTATCACAAACCGTGATCACGAAATCAAATGGTATCCTTGTATATTCGTCCACATGGTTTGAGGTATGATTCGAAATATCTATGTCATCAGCTTTCATTGTTTCAACCGCCAGAGGATTCACCCCATGGACTTCAACACCGGCACTGTAAACCATAGCGCGATCTCCTGCCAAATGCTGTAAATACCCGTGAGCTATCTGACTTCGACAGCTATTCCCTGTGCACAATACTAAAATATTCTTCATTATTCTAAACTAAGAGCCAAATGATATTAATGATGCAAAACTTGGGATCAAATCCAAAGATGAGTTGCAGGGCAATAACTGATGCAGTTATTATTAATGGCTTTTTATACTTGATTACTACTGCTTTCATAACTTAACAACATCCTCCTCCTGGAGTGCAACATGCTGATTCTTTAACGGATAACTCAGAAAGTTGGATCTTCGATTTCTCAACAGGTAAACCACATGACTCACTTGCCAGGCAAGCAGTTGTTTTAGACACCAAAACAAAATGATTACCATTAAACTCCAGGCTGTATTTACCAATAGTTTCTCCCTGGTATTCCACTTCAATTTCATTGTCTTCAATGCCTAACTTTTCTTCGGAAAGCTGAATAATTTTCAATAGTTTTTCAGGTTTCAACCGGTGTTCATAATCATTGGCATTCCATAATTGGAAATTCACTACCGACTCCTTACGGATTGTTCCTCCGCAATCAATAAAATGCTTTTGAATATTGCCGATCTCTGTTACATGAAAATGCTCAGGGACGAAAGAACCATTCGGAGTTTGAAATGTTACATTTTCCAGGTTCGGTAAAATTGCTTTAATTTCTGAAAGTTTCATTTGTTTCAATTTTAATTAACAACATTGGCCGGCTTTACTATCCAATTTGGATGATATACCGGAAAAATAGGATTGAATACGGGCAATAGTTTCTTTGTTTACACAGTAACAGATAGAAGTTCCCTCGATGCTTCCCTTGATCAATCCTACAGTTTTCAATTCCTTGAGATGTTGGGAAACCGTTGGTTGAGCAAGAGGTAATTCATTGACTATATCCCCGCAAACACATGCATCTACCTTTATCAGGTATTCCAGGATTGCAATCCGCGCAGGATGGGCTATTGCCTTAAGCAATAAGGAAATTTCATTTTGTTCATCTGTAAACAGATCTGCTTTTGTTGTTCCCATGTCTTATATTGTAATATTGCAATATTACGATTAATATTTTTATTGGCAAGTCTTTTTGCGATTTATTTTTCTGTATTCAGAATGTGACACAAAACAAACACCTCTGGTAATGCTTTGGATTGGCCAGATTACACCGATTTTGAAACATTGGAAAGCTGATGAACTGATGCGTACATTGATTGAGTGAACTGGGAAATTATTGGGATAACCAGATGTTTGTATCGCTTTCAAATTGATTTCTGTGAACCAATTAACTAAAAGGTTAACAAATTACATTCCTCCATCTATTCCTGTCCTGTTTTCTGTAAAAATTCCCGGTTACATCACACCCCTTACTGAAACAACTGCCTTTTTATCGTGATTTTCTTAACATCCAAATTCATTTATAACTACGCAATGGTACTGGCAGGAATGTCCCGTTTATTCTACTGGTTCCGGTATGTTCTCAGAAATAAAAACTGAAAATCAATCAGTTAAAAATCAGTAGGGAAAACCCCTAATTTTTCTTTCTCCATAGAAAACATGAAGTGAAATCAATTTAAAAACCCTAGATTTGCAGCGAATTTTTAATCACTATTTTATGATGAAAAGACTACACTTAATTTTTCTTGCGTTTACATTTTTTGGTTTTAAAGCCTATGCTCAACCTTGTGCGGTTGTGCTCAGCGCCACAGATTCTCTGATCTGCTCCGGAGATAACATTACTCTTAATGCTTTTGCAAACGGGCCTGATAATCAACTGGATGCTTCAAACGCCGCCGGGAACAACCATCGCGGTAATATGTTCGACATCGTTGCAACAAATGCAGTAACGATTCTATCATTTGATGCTTCCCCGATGGGAAATACAACCATCGAAATCTATTACAAAGCGGGTACATGGAACGGGTTTGCCAATACACCTTCAGCATGGACGTATGTTGGTTCTGCCGCTGTTCCCTACACCGGAGGATTCTCTGCAGTTGCAGTACCTGTGAATGTGACCATACCGGCAGGTCAAACGTATGCGTTCTATGTAACATCAAATACATCCGCTGTCAGTTTGAATTACTCGAATGGTACGAATGTCGGAAATGTTTACAGCAGTGATGCCAACATTACTTTCCTTGAAGGAGGAGGTATGGAATACCCGTTTACTGCAAATACGGGGGCTGTTTACCAACCACGGGTTTGGAACGGAAGAATCCATTACGCTATTGCTAACCAACCCGGATCTACACTTACATGGGGTACAGGAGAAACAACAGCATCCATTCCTGCAGCACCAACTTCTACCACATCTTATACCGTATCTGCAACAGTTCCGGGCTGTGCTGCCATGTTCGACACCTTAGATGTAGTTGTTTCACTTCCTGTGGTAACAGCGAATGCACCTTCGGTAGTTTGTGCAGAAGACGAAGTGGTACTTTACGGTACCGGTGCGGAAAGCTACACATGGGACAACGGTGTAACAGACAGTACTGCCTTCGAAGCAATGACAACTACAACTTACGTAGTAACCGGTACCGATTCCGTCGGATGTACCGATAATGATACAATAACTGTAACCGTAAATCCGCTTCCGATGGTGGATGCCGGTGCAGATTTCGGTGTATGTGAAGGAAACGATATCACATTAACCGGACAAGGTGCAGATACTTACATCTGGAATAATGGAGTAACGGATAATACTCCGTTCGAACCTACAAGTACGGCTACATATACAGTAACCGGAATAGATACGAACGGATGTGTGGATACCGATGAGATTACAGTTACATTCAACCCAACTCCAATAGTTTCTGCAGGACCTGAT
>CBFGPJ010000391.1:0-3771 GCA_965650615.1 uncultured Fluviicola sp.
TGGCACAACAAGGCTAAGCTGGTGTATGCTTTGTAATCTCCGAACTTCCAAAGCTCCATCGTATCCAAATGTTGGATTTCCCATGGTTTTTTTCCTGCAAGGTTCAATACATTCGGTAAACCGATCCCATGGATCAGCAACCTGCGGCAAATAAACGGAATATCAAACTCCTTCGAATTGTGACCGCATAGTACGTGTTTCGGAGTATTGTAGTTATTTTCCAACAGGCGCACAAACTGCTTTAATAAAGTCTCTTCGTCTTCATGCGCAAATGAAGTCATGCGAATAGACTTTCCGGTAACTGATTGGTGTACAAAACCAACAGAAATACAGACTATTTTACCAAATTCAGCATAAATACCTGCTTTCTCATTATACACATCTGCTTTTGTTTTGTCTTCAGTCAGGTAACGCGCATTTTTCGCATCAAATAATTTGGTGGTTTCTAAGTCTAAATCAGCATAGTGGTAAACTTCGGGAACTGTTTCAATGTCTAAGAATAGAATTTTGTCCAATTGGCTCAAATCAAGCATAATAAATTTTGTTTTCCATTTAAGTTATGTAAAAATATCATTTACCGTCAAGCAATTTTTCAATTTTTTCTCGGAAATAAATTCATTTTTTGGCTTAAGGAATTTCATTCCTTATTCTTTACGGGTTTTACTAAATCTGTATGATGAGCCTTGAGAGATTTTACCGCAAATGCACAAATTAAAAGAGTCGCCTACCGGTCGACTCCATGAACAACCCTACTTGTCGATACTGGATTTCAGGGATTGCAACTCAGTCTTTCCGCCACCGTGGACTATCGCTTTTTCCTTCGTCACTTCCGCACTGATCCGTCAGCTGACGGATTGTGACTTAGTCTTTCTGCCGCGGCAGACTAACGCTTTTTCTTCTTATTTTTGTGCATTATGGCAGAAGAATTAATTATAGCTCAGACTTCCAAAGAAGAAAAATACACCACTTTGCTTCCACAGGCAAAAGCTTTGTGTACTGGTGAACCAAATTTGGTTGCCAATCTGGCAAATGTGGCTTCTGCTCTGAAAATGACTTTTAATTTCTTTTGGGTAGGATTTTACCTGGTTGAAAACGAACAACTTGTTCTCGGACCGTTCCAGGGACCAATTGCCTGCACACGGATCAATTATGGAAAAGGTGTTTGCGGATCTTCCTGGAAACAAAACGAAACCCTGCTTGTTCCGGATGTAGAAGCTTTTCCCGGGCACATCGCGTGTTCCAGCGAAAGCAAAAGTGAAATTGTGGTCCCTATCCGGAAAAATGGTCAGGTTATTGCTATCCTGGACGTCGACAGTAATGCATTGAACGATTTTGATGAAGTTGATGCAAGATATTTAAATGAACTTTGCGAATGGGTCGGTACTCACTGTTTCTAGGATTATTTCTTTTTTTAGCCGGCTGTGCCGAGATTGTTCCTTTAACAGGTGGGCCATCTGATGACCGCGCGGCAACTCCTGTGGAAGGAACCCAAAATCCGGAACAGGGAGCTTTACACGTGAACCAAAATGAACTCACGGTAAAATTCAATGAATTTTTTACACTGAACGACCCTGCGAATACGGCAGTTATGAACCCGAATGCAGGGAAACTGGATATTACTTCCAGCAGACGGGACTTAAGTATCAAGTGGGATGGTACACTCCAACCGAATACGACCTACATTATCCAACTGAACGGAACAATTAAAGATCTGAACGAGAAAAACGATACAATTCACCAGTTTGTTTTTTCAACAGGTGATCAGATCGATTCATTGAAAATCAACGGAATAATAACCGACGGATTTACCAACAAACCTTCCAATGCTTTTACTGTCGGATTATACGATTCAGTGAAAGACCCATACAAAGAAGCTCCAAGCTATGTTTGTAAAAGTAATTCAAAAGGCGAATTCGAATTCACTTACCTGAAAGCAGGTGAATATCAATTATTTGCTTTTCTTGATTCGAATAAAGACCGGCTTCCTACTATCGGAGAAGAAATTGCTTATTCAACCAAAACGGTTTCAAGTGGTGACAGCACAGTATTCGCACATATTCTGGCATCCAAACCTAAAGGTCCGGCCAAACAATTACAAGTAAAAATACTCAATCCGGGAACGTTCTATGCCTACGGAAAACAAATAACTGAATCGAGCCTGACTATTAATTCGCAGCCGGTCAGGATTATCAGGCGATTCACTGAAGATTCGGCTTTGGTAGCTCTTCCAACTATTCCGAATGAGGTTTATACTTTTATCGATGGTACGGATACCATTACAAAAATCATTCCTTTGAAGGATCGAAACAAGAACTTTTCCGTTTCAAACAAGATTTACAAAAACTCCTGGCTATTAGGTGATACGCTTCTTTTTGAAACAAATGAGTTCATTCATCAAGTTGACACTTCGCTGATAGTTGTAGAAGACAAAACCAAATCAAAGATCAGGTACGATTTCGCTTTTTCAGGAAACCAGGTACGGATTATTCCGAAATCTGCGACTGCTTTCGAGTTGATCGTGAATTTCAAAATGGGTGCATTGAAAGGATCTGAAAATCAAAATGATTCGATCAAAACAGAACTCAAAACGTTTCGGACCTCTGATCTGGCAAATCTCAAATTGAATGTCGGAAGCCTGAAAGGTCGCTGGGTGATCCAATTAATGGACGGTAATAATCCTATCCGCACGTTTATGAAGTCGGATTCCGACTCCGTTATTGACTGGCTGAATATCATTCCTGCCGTTTACCAGGTTCGCTGTATCCGGGATGCCAACGGAAACGGGAAATGGGATGCCGGTAACTGGGAATTGAAAACACAACCGGAAGAAGTAGTTCGCTTTGAACTCAAATCCAAACTCAGACCAAACTGGGATATCGAAGAAACCCTCGAACTCCAACCGCATGAGTGAATCCATTGAAAAAACCTTTAGTAAATGGAGGATTTATCTCGCGTTGCTGATTGGTGTTTCAATTTCAGGTGGAATTCTCATTTACAGTTTTACGCGGACTGAAATGCACGAAGTGGAAAAAGGAACAGGAAGTTACAAATGGGAGGATTTCAACAATAATAAGCGAATCGATTATAACGACCCAGGAGATTTTGCCCTGGTTCCCAAAGGGGATTTCGAAAAAAAATCCGCTTATGAAGTGTTATCAGACATTTCATGGAACAGTTCTACTTTTTTTTGGTTGTTTCTTGCACTTCTTGGAATGGTCGGCCGCGATTTGGGCTATATGCTGCGAATCCGGATCCTGACCAAAAAGCAATTGAGCTGGCGGCAATCCTTCCATGTGATTATGCTTTGGGAATTCGCTTCAGCATTGGCACCCGGGGTTATGAGCGGTGCAACCGTTGCCATGTTCATTTTAAATCGCGAAAAGATCGCGCTGGGGCGCGCAACAGCTATCGTAATCCTGACCGCATTCCTGGACAACCTGTTTTATGTTGTCATCATTCCCTTGCTGTTTCTTTTTATCCCCGCAGGAAAATTATTCCCAAACACAGGGAATGAATCCATGATGGCTGTTTTCTGGACAGGTTTTTTCATTTTCGCGATACTTTGCCTGGTACTCTTTTCCAGCATCGTTTTGTATCCGAAACTGGTCTTTCACCTGCTCACATTCATCACCCGGATTCCGTTCCTGAAACGTTTCCGGCCGAGTGCAGAAAAAACAGGCAATGATGTAAGATCCACTGCGGTTGAAATGAGAAAAGAACCCTTTTCCTTTTGGTTAAAAGCTTTCGGTGCCACTGTTTTCTCCTGGTCGT
>CBFGPJ010000392.1:0-3770 GCA_965650615.1 uncultured Fluviicola sp.
TCAACAGTTGCATCAACTGTGTCGAAAGTTCCGGTTACTTTTGTAAACATCATGTGTTTTACGCTAAATCCTACTTCACTGTGAGAAGGGTCAATTGTCCATTTTGTTGTACTCATTTTGATTGAATTTTAAATTGTTTATTTTTTGTTGTCTGAATGTACTTGTGTTTCTATTCCCTCGTGCTAAGACTGTTGTGCAGTCTGCACTCGGTCTTCATCTGCCATGGCAGATTCTTATTTAACTGTTACTAATTGTTCCAAAGTCTTGCGGACTTTTTTGTGATGTTGTGTGTGATCTTCATCCGAACGGTATCCGAAGGTTAAGACCAGGACTGCGTGATCATCGGTTAAACCCAGGATTTCGTCGTATTTCTCTTTTTGAAAACCTTCCATTGGTGTACTGTCAATTCCTAAATGCGCAGCCATTACCAATCCGAATCCCAATCCGATATACGCTTGTTTGGTATTCCATGCGATGAGTTCCGCCGAGCTCAGATTGGATAATGTCCCAATAATGTTCTTTTGGAAACGGTTCAGTTTTTCGCGTTCCACATCACGTACTTCAACAATGCGCTGCATGTATGAATCGATGTGCTGATCCGCTACATTCCGGTTCACGGTGAATACTACCACATCTGAAGCATCAGTCAAAGGAGATTGGTCAAAAGATGCCGCCCTTAACTGTACACGCAATTCCGGGGATTTGACGTGGATTAATTTAAAGGGCTGCAAACCGTAGGAAGTAGGAGCGCTGTTGATCGCTTCCAATAGTTCCTGCATATCCTCATCGCTGATTTTCTTCGTCGGATCGTATTTCTGTGTGGCGTAACGCCATGCTAACGCATTTTTCATTGCTCGTTTGTTACATTTTCACTTCCATCGGGACCTCCATCAACAATACAGTGGAACCTTTGGTTATATGCAAAGTTACGGAGGAAGTGTCTACAATTCCTAATGCATCACGACGATTTAATTGTTGCCCTTCTATCACCGAGCTTCCTTCAACCTGCATCACATATACTCCGTTTTCCGGATTTTTCAATTCGTATGTGAGTGTTTTGTCTTCGGTGAATTTCCCCATGTGGAACCAGGCGTCCTGGTGGATCCAAACTCCCGCATCGTCTTTGTTCGGTGAAAGGATCTGTACAAACTCGTTCAAATGTTCGTCCACAGCGATCTTTTGCTGATCGTAACGCGGTTCTACATTGCGTTTGTTCGGGAACAGCCAGATCTGGAATAACTTCAGGTCTTTGTCCTCATTCGGGTTAAATTCCGAGTGTTGTACTCCGGTCCCTGCGCTCATTACCTGGATTTCTCCGGCGGTGATGGTTGCGCTGTTACCCATCGAGTCTTTATGTGCGATCGCACCTTCCAACGGGATCGTGATGATCTCCATGTTATCGTGCGGGTGAGTTCCAAATCCCATTCCCGGTGAAACGGTATCGTCGTTCAATACACGTAACGTACCGAAGTGAACTCTTTCCGGGTTGTACCAGGAAGCGAAGCTGAAGGAATGTTTTGCATTCAACCAACCGTGGTTGGCATGGCCTCTTGAGTTTTCTGAGTGGAAGATTGTTTTCATATTGTTTTCCTTTCTTGGATTGTTTGATGAAGCAAAGGTACAACAACTTTTGAAATAATTACCATGGTAAATATTATTTTTTGATTTTTTAAGAATCTCTTAATAGTAAATCTTTATTTCGGCCTTTGTTATTTTGACATAAGATCCCGAAAGGAATGAAGAAACGTTGATTTAACCAGACCGGAATTATGAAGAAGTAATCGGGATTCGAAGTTTTCTGTTTGACCAATGTAATACTTATCAAACTTCCCGGAATAGTTGATATAAACGTAATAGTGATTCATAAATAGTGATTCCCTAAAAAGACAAAGCCCTCAAGACATTGATACATCTTGAGGGTTTCTAAGCTTACAGTTCAGACGATGCCGACTGAAAGGTCTGCATGTCTGAATCCCGACCGTAGCGTCGGGACCATATCTACTTATACTTTTCTATAAACGCAACTAATCGAATCCGATTCAAATTCTTAAGCTTCTTTTCAAGAATCATTGCTTCCGAGCGAGATGATTTCTCTATCAACAACACATTCATCCAAGGAATATAAGGACTTGTTGATTTAACCAGACCGGAATTATGAAGAAGTAATCGGGATTCGAAGTTTTCTGTTTGACCAATGTAATACTTATCAAACTTCCCGGAATAGTTGATATAAACGTAATAGTGATTCATAAATAGTGATTCCCTAAAAAGACAAAACCCTCAAGACATTGATACATCTTGAGGGTTTCTATTTCCTACAGCCATATAGGACTTATCTTTTAACGTAGTGTGCGGTCTGGACGGGACTCGAACCCGCGACCCCATGCGTGACAGGCATGTATTCTAACCAACTGAACTACCAAACCAATTTTCCTGCTCTTTCGAACTCAGGCAACAGCCTGATTAAGAAATTGTGTAATGCTTTACGTTAAAAGCGTTGCAAAGATACACTCAATTTTCATTTCCGCAAGGAAAATTTGAAAAAAAAGTCATTTTTATTTTACTAAAACCCCGTTATTGTTAGAAATCAGTAAATTAATTCCAGGCTTTTCCCACTTTTTCCAATGTCGAAAAGTAGGAAAAAAGTATGGTCCTGTCATTCTGGCCAACTCAGGCAAAATGATTGCAGGTTTGAAGGTGAAGAAGTTGTGACGAATTGAAATCCGAAAGTACTGTCCTCAATTACTGTCTCTGTGGTATTTACGGCTGTTTTATCACAAAACTATCCAGGATCCGTTTGCTGACATCTTTGTAGTTCTCAAATTCCGTTAACTCAGCAGTAAATGAAAGCACATATGCTTTTTCATTGATGATCCAGTAATACTGTTCGAACCGGAGAACAAGATCTGCATTTTTTGCCGTATAAATTAAATGCTGGTACTCCTGCTCCCCTTTTTTCAGCCGTTCGCTTTCAATCAGTTCACTTTCTTCCATGTAGTTCTGGATCTGCTCTGAAAGCTGCGTAAAATTGTACAGATCGAAGTTCAAACCACTTAAGTCCTGAATGACAAGGTTTAAATTTTCCTTAAACTGGTCTTCGTCAGAACTTTGTGGACCCCGAATAATGAATGCTGTACCCGACAGATGTGTGGTGTCTAAAGTCCAGTCTTCCGGAAATTTAATCGAGTAATTCTCCTTTTTGAATTCGGTCCAGGAACCTTTTTTTTGCCCAAATGAGTAATGTGTTAATCCTAAGAAACTCAATAGGAGAAAAATGATGAGCGATTTTGGCATGTATTGATTTGTTAATTACCGGGTACAAATATAGTGAGGTTAAAGATAGAAACAAGCAGGTAAAGGATTGAAACCTCACCTGCGATTTAGTATATACTTTTATTTACCGTGTATCATATGTCACAACAAGCAACCAGGTAAACCACGTGAAAATAAAGTAAGAAAAGACGTAAATACTTGATTTTAATTTGTCATATTTTGTTCCGAGGTCCTTCGCTTGTTTATGTAGTAATATATTATTCAAAATGAACAGTGAAGCAAACAGCAATAATATCCAAGTATGGTAATTCTTAAAAAAGGTTACTACCTCTTCAGGTAAATTCCCGGTGAAAAAAGACTTATTTAACAGTATCACCTGTGATACTGTTATTAAGTTTACAATGTTGTGAAAACTAAGAATAAAAATTGAAACACCCCCATAAATTTCAGGAACCTGTGAATCATGTTTTGTCATTAATATCAAATGTGAATAATAT
>CBFGPJ010000393.1:0-3759 GCA_965650615.1 uncultured Fluviicola sp.
GGAGTAAACTATGTGTGGAGTTTGGGTTATCAGCGTTCTCTATCAAAAAGCCTCCAAATTTCTGTTCAATACAACGGTCGTAAAAGCGAAGGAAATAAAGTCATTCACGCCGGTGGAATGGAGGTGAAGGCGTTCTTTTAATAAGATGCAATGTAGGCACGCGACGCATCGTGTGCCTACATTGCATCCAACAAAAAAGGGCAGGAATCAATTGATTCCTGCCCTTTTCGTAAATTATAATTATTAATGTCCCGCTCCTTCTTCCTCTTTCGGGAATCCGGCAATCATTTTCTCATAGTCGGCCAATAATGCTTCTGCATCTGTGCGTTTTCCACGAGCGATATCAGCGGCATTGGTATTTCCGTCTTTCTTGGCTTTCTCTTCTTCAGCCTTATACTTTTCAATAGAACCTTGCAGGTTATCTCTTAAGTATCCGATATACTGAGGCATGAACATTTGAGTGTACATTCCTCCGGTTTTGTATTCGTTCTCAAAAATCGGCAGCGCACGTCGTTGAATTTTCGGTTCCTGGCGTGAAGCAAAGAATGTTAAAGAGTTCAAGACACCCAATTTATCAAATCCCTGTACCAGATTCGACTTGAATACTTTTTCATAGTAAGCAATCTGATCAGCATCTCCATATTTCGCATAGATCATGGCTACACCGGTCTGCATTTTACTGGAAGGCTCATTCTCTAAGCTTTTACAAGCTTCTAAAGCAGCCTTGCTGTTTACCTTTGAAAGTTGAAGCAATGCTGCGCTCATAACAGAATAAGACTTGTCTTTTTGAATGATCTCAGAACACAATTGTTCCAATTCAGGAGCAGAAAGCATTCCAGCCAAAGCTGTAACCGCAGCTACGCGGACAGCAGAAACCGAATCGGAAGTTGCCAGTTGTTTTACGCGATTAATAGAAGCAGCTTTACTGTCGCTGCTCATTTTCCCGATCTTCTCAATTGCAGTGGAACGAATGTCCCAGAACGGATCTTTCAAAGCTTCCTGTGCAACTCTACCTGCTTCAGGAGTACCGGTTGGGATTTTTTGAAGTGCATTCTTTCTGTGGATGTAATGCTTCGAATTGTTCCATTGGAAAGCATACCAGGAAGGATCTTTTTTCTCTTCCACTTTTCCTAAAAGCATTGCTTCGGCATCAAAAATTACGTTCTTCACGGTTCCTTGTGTTGGAATGCTTACAGTTGAAGATTCGTCATTAAACCATTGACGGGTAGTTGTTGCTCCACGGTCATCGTATACCGTTATATCAACAGGCAATTTGAACAGACCGAAATCTTTTTTCTGCTTTTGGTTCACTGTAATGGAAACAGTATTTGCAGTAGCATCCGTATTGTATGAAACATCCAGTACCGGGTGACCTTTCCCCAGATACCATTGATTAAAGAACCAGTTCAGATCTTCCCCGCTCACTTCCTCGAAAGCAAGTCTTAATTGATGGAATTCGGCAGCTTTAAACTGATTTTGTTTCAAGTAGTTTTTCAATCCCAGGAAAAAAGCATCGTCACCGATATATTTGCGAAGCATGTGTAAGATACGGCCTCCTTTGTTGTAAGAATGTCCATCGAACATATCCTCGCGTGATTTGTAATCGAACCAAACAAGGTCGTGGTAACCTCCCTGATCTGCAGATGCAAAATAACCTGCTGCTTCCTGTAATGCCTGGAATTCTGCCTCATCCAAACCATGACGGTGCTCATCCCACAAGAACTGAGAGTAGTTTGCAAAGGATTCGTTCAATGTTAAGTTCGACCAGGATTCACAGGTTACCAAATCCCCGAACCAGTGGTGGAATAACTCGTGGGCAATAGTGGAATTATCGTTTTCATCCAATAATTCGCGTTGTGTTTTATAGGCATATTCTCCGAAAATAACTGCCCCGGTGTTTTCCATTGCTCCCGAAACGTAATCTCTTACAATGATTTGGGAATACTTATCCCATGGATATTCAACACCCAATAATTGAGAGAAGAAACCGATCATTGCCGGGGTTTCACCAAAAATAGCTTTCGCATCTTTTTCCCATTGTGGTTCTACGTAGTAGTTGACTTCCATATTCGTTCCATCAGGACGCTTGTACGTATCCTTCACTACTTTGAACTCACCGACTCCCATCATGAATAAGTATGGAGCATGTGGTAAATCCTGTTTCCAGTAATCTGTTCGTGTTCCATCTGCATTTTTTACAGAACTCACCAGTTTCCCATTGGAAAGTGTTGCATATTTATCCTGAACAGTGATGTAGATTTCCTGTTTTGTTTTTGAATTCGGTGAATCGATCGTAGGGAACCAAACCGAGTTTGATTCTGTTTCACCCTGCGTCCAGATCTGAGGCATTTTATTCGCTTCTTCCCCACGTGGGTTAATGAAGTAAAGTCCTTTATCGCTGGTAATCGCATTTGATCCACCTGTTTTACGCTCATCCGGTTTAGCGATGTAATCGATCACTACCGTAAAGTTCTCATCACGGGTGTATGTTTTGTTCAGTTTAATGGTTAAAACATCGTTTTTGTAATCATACTCCACTGTTTTACCTGCCATGGAAACATTTTTGATTTCCATACCTTTTGCATCCAGGACCAATTCATTGGAAGCGTAGTAATGTGGCTTTGCCTGGAGTGTTTCTTTACCGATCAGCCAGGATTTCGTCCAGTCAAAAGAAACTTCCAGTTTTGTATTGATCAGATCTGTCAAAACAGTTCGTGAAGCGTGATATACTTTAGGATTATCTTGCTTTGGTTCATCGATTTCAGCAGTAGAGTTTGCCTTTGACTCATTGCTTTGGCTTGCCGCGTGCTCAGAGTCAGAATGTTTAGGTTGACAAGCTACCAAGACAAGAGCAACCAAGTAGGATATTTTCTTCATTTTCGGGCGAATATGATTCGTAAATATTTTGAAGAGCAAATATAGGAAACTATGGTTTTTTTACAATCTTTTTCTAGATGAATGGCCAAATAGTTCGTATTATTGTCGCAAAATTCTTACAGATGGAAACAGCTAATTGGACATCGGACGGAGAAGTCCTTCATGCTAACAGAGACGGGGTTCATATTCGTTGGGAAGACCAGCAGTTTTTTACGATTACATATAAAGGGAAAAAATTCCGTGGAGAGGTTATGTCAAACCGCATGGAAGAAGGTTTATTGACCCTGAAATTAAATCACCGCGTTTTTGAAGTGAAGAAAGGTGGTCCTTTGGACGAACTGATTGCTTCTCTTGGAATGGACAAGCCGAAATTGCGTAAGTTAAAGCAATTGAAAGCTCCGATGCCGGGAAGAGTGGTCAGCGTTGCTGTTACCGTTGGTCAATCCATCGAAGTTGGAGACCCTTTATTGACTTTGGAAGCAATGAAAATGGAGAATGTGCTCAAAGCAGAAGGTGTGGGAGTTGTTAAAGCCATCGCAATCAATCCGCAGGATGTAGTAGATAAAGGTGGATTGTTGATTGAGTTCGAGTAGGAGAATCGGCGTAAGCTGATGAAGACTGAGTATTGCGATCTCAAATTGCATAATACGAAGGAAATGGCTTAGCTTTCAATCTTTTATTAGGGTGACGTAATATTGCGTTATTACGTCAACTTACATTTTCTGAGATTAAATCAATAAGATATTACTGAATAAGCATAAACTAAAAACGGCTCCTTTTGGGAGCCGTTAGTCGTATTATAATATGTCTTTTAACTTTTCTGCGGTGTGAAAGCCTTATTAATTATAGAAGGATAAACTGCACCGAACTCTTTCATACACC
>CBFGPJ010000394.1:0-3756 GCA_965650615.1 uncultured Fluviicola sp.
TTCATTCTGTCATTGATGAATGCTGTAGTATTTTTTACGACCTCATTCTTATTATTTACAGCATTTTCCTGATGAACGGCGATTATTTTGTTCAAAATCGCATTGTTTTTTTCAACGTTGTTTCCTTTTACTTTAAGAATAAGGATATTGGCTTCCTTACTGGCAGATTCAACTGATAAATTCTTACGGATATTTGTTGCAACTTCTGAAACAGGAGCAACACTTATAAGAATCCTGTTTCTTACCCGGTTGTTTTTGAAATCATTAGTCTTCTCCAGGATTATTTTTCCTATTGGTAATTGAAGTATGGCCCCGTATTTATAGCTATTCCCAACCAGTTCATTTCCTGAAGTAATAGTGTATTCGTTGTTAGAGGTCAAAGTGACCTCAAACTCATAATGCTTGTCATAGAACAGGCTGTCTGCTTCAACGGACCGGATCCTGATTGGGTTGGAATCATATAGCTCGGAACGTACCAATCCGGTTTTGGTGCCTACAATCTGAAATTTCCAGTGCAGGTTAAGTTCACGAACAACTCGTTCCATCAATGAGCGGGATTGATATAATTCGATTTCATCCTCCAGCACACCTCCTCCGCTTGCCAAACCAAGATCTTTGAGCATTCCTATTTCTTCGGAAGCCATTCCGGAATTTTTCTCTTGTTCTATCAGAACGGACGCAATACTTTCATAACTCGGCGTTTGATATCTTGCATATATCCAACCCAAAACAAGGAAGATAACAACCGAACAAAGCAACCATCTCCAATACACAAGGTATTTATCCAATAATTCTCTTATTGAGATTGAATTTTCTTCGCTTTCACGAACTTTAGAAATCGATTCTCTTTGATGCATTTATCTGACAATAATTGAAATCGTGGTGACAACCAATGATGTAATTGAAATAAAGATTGGTCCTGCGGCTCGCCAAAAGGTCCCTTCTGATCTGGCTGCACCATTCGGCTGAACATACACTACATCATTTTGTTGCAGGTAATAAACCGGTGACCTAAAAATGTCCTTTTTGGTAAGATTAACATAGTATTCTTTTTGAACTCCGCTGGAATCTCTGATTACCTTCACATTTTTCCGCTCTCCTGACATTCTTAAATCGCCGGCAAGTCCTATTGCTTCGAGCAAAGTAATTCTTTCATTTGGAATTTTGAACGTTCCGGGTGATTTGACATCACCAAGAACGGTTACTTTAAAATTTAAGATCTGAATCTGAACAGTGGGATTTTTAAGTTGATCCTCCAACCTGGTTTTAATTTCTGTTTCCAAAGCCATTCTGTCCTTGCCGGCAACATGGATTGTTCCCAAAACCGGTAATGAAATTTCTCCCTTTGAATTTACCAGGTATCCATACTGTGCGGGATTTCCTGTTGTATATCCCTGATTTGTTATCACTGATGGAGGAAGGTTATACATTTTGGCTGATTCTTCATTTTCAGCTGTTATGACAATCGATAAAAAGTCATCGACTTTAAATACCGGGGTGAAACTTGGTGTATATACCAACAAACTATCGCTTTTTGAATCCTGGAAATAGATTACTTTTTCTGCTGTTCTGCAAGAAACACTAAGTAAAGCAAGAATAAAGGCGGATAGAATGAAGGAAATGCTGACTTTTGGCATCCTTGTACGATTAAAGAAATTCATAACAAATATACAAATTACTTCGGTAAATTCTCTTTAGAAGAGTAAATACGCTTGATTTGACTATGTGAACTCCTTTGATGCTTCAATTTTCGGTACGGTTTTAATTTTCGGCGTTTTTTTTTAATTGAAGCTCTTGAGATTATTCTTCCTTTGACCGTAACCGGTCTGATCTTATAAAGGAAAAAAACCGCCAATCCTGAACACAATAATATAATTGTTGAGGCAACATAAGTGTTCGTGAGTTTCAATAACAGGGAGAATACCAAAACGCAACAGATATTTACCGAAGCAATAAGGAAACTTGCTTTACGATGAGATATTTTAAACGCATCAATCAATATGTGATGCAAATGGTTTCTGTCTGCTGAAAACGGACTTCTTCCATTCATTATACGAATTGTAAACACACGTGCAGTATCAAATAACGGAATGATAATAAACGAAATTAAAACGATTGGTACATCAATGGCATTAAAAGGTAGTTTGTTCAATGACGCAGTATCTAGCGCAAGAAAACGAATAGACATGACACCAACCATAAAACCGATCAGCATAGAACCGGTATCTCCCATAAAGATCCTGTTCCTGGCTGAAAGATTAAAAAACAGGAAACCAGTCAGAATACCAACCATTGTAAGTGATGTCAATCCAAAGAAATATCTTTCTGCAAAGAAGAATACGATGGTAAAACCTGAGAATGCAACAATTCCAATGGACGCTGCTAAGCCGTCAATTCCATCAATCAGGTTGAATGCATTAATAATTGCCAGCATAATCAGAAAACCTATACCGATCCCGACCCAGTGATTTACGTGACCAATATTGAAAAAACCATGAAATGAATCAATTCCAAACTTGGGGTTCATTAGTATAAAAAAAGATGCAAAAGCTTGTCCCACAAGTTTTGTTAATGGTGCAAGTACCACCAAATCATCTTTCAGCCCAAGAAAGAAAAGAATTGTTAAAGCAGGATACATACTGGTTGCAACGCCATAGGTATCATAGCGATGATTGAAATACATGGAAAGTATAAGCACAATAAAGAAAGCCATCCCTCCAAGGCTTGGAGTGGCTACGGAATGCGAACTTCGTTCATTGGGAGAGTCCATCAACTTTTTGAAGCGAACAATTTTAATAATCTTTGGGACCAAATATGCCGTTGCCAAAAGTGATAAGACAAACATGATTATCCCTTGCGTAAATAGATAATTCATTTTTTAATGTGTCGTGTTTTTAATTTACGTGATTTTTTCGGTTTTGGTTGTTTTAAAATCTATTTGTTGTAAAATTTTAACAATTCGATCAGCTGTTTTTCCATCCCAGAAAGCAGGAATTGATCCGGTTTTCCAGTTTCCGGAAAAACATTTTTTCAGCATTTTCTCTACTTCGACAGGGTCCGTTCCGACAAGTTCGTTTGTTCCTTCAGTCACTGTTTCTGGTCGTTCGGTAGTATTTCTTAATGTCATGCAAGGAACTTTCATGACTGTTGTTTCTTCTGTAATTCCTCCGGAATCTGTTATTACTAATTTTGCGTGTTGCACCAAATAGTTAAATTCCAGGTATCCCATTGGGTCAACCAGGTGTAATCGTGGATGGGAAATCTCCAATAGTCTGATCATTTTTGCTGTCCTTGGGTGTACAGGGAAAATAACCGGACAATCTTCCGAACCGGCTATGATCTGATTCATCAACCCTTTCAGTTTGGTTTCTTCATCCACATTGCTTGGACGATGAAGTGTTAATACGATATACTCTTTATCGGTCAACTGAAGTTGATCCCATAATTCCGGTTTTTTAAAACGCGGCATTTGTTTGAGCAATGTATCAATCATCGTGTTTCCTACAAAATGTATTTTTTCTTCTGCTACTCCTGCTTTTCTGAGGTTTTGGTTTGCAACTTCTGAGGTAGTAAAGAAATAATCAGTAATAGCATCAGTCACTAACCGATTAATCTCTTCGGGCATCGTCCAATCATTTGAACGAATTCCTCCCTCTACATGCGCAACCCGGACACACAATTTCTGTGCCACTATTGCACATGCCATAGTGGAAGTAACATCTCCAACTACCAAAACGAGGTCTGTTGGGTTGGTTT
>CBFGPJ010000395.1:0-3756 GCA_965650615.1 uncultured Fluviicola sp.
TTGATGCAATCCAGTTCCATGTCAATTCAAGAGAATCAGGATCTGTAGTACCTGCTAATGAAGTGATATCAGCACAATATGGTTTTGTACAGAAATTTA
This sequence comes from uncultured Fluviicola sp., assembly GCA_965650615.1. Classification (GTDB taxonomy): domain Bacteria; phylum Bacteroidota; class Bacteroidia; order Flavobacteriales_D; family Crocinitomicaceae; genus Fluviicola. The sequence continues at coordinate 100 of CBFGPJ010000395.1, forward strand.
CAAGGTATCCTTCAGATGTTAAGCTGTCAGCCTGACATTCAGAATAGATATATACATCATAACAAGTCAACTGAGTCAAGCTAGCGCCAAAGTTTACTTCAGAAAGGTTTACGTTCAATGTATCAATTGCCTGACCTGGTACTGCCGGATCGAAACCTTCCAAACCGTAAACTACAGTCCAGTTTGTTTCACCATACAATCCCGGATCCCAGTTCAACTGAGCATCATCAGCATATGTGATTGTAACCATATTCTGTACATTCGGACATAATGCATAGTAGAAATGAACACATGAATTGTTTTGCAGATATGCCTGGTTGTTATTAGAAACATTCAAATCCGTTGTCGGACCAGATAAACCAATATCCGCATTTCCTGCATAGTCATCAGCGGTTTCACTTCCTCCGAATACTGCATCGTTGTAGACATAATAAATTTCTCCTGTTGCCTCGTATAATTGGATTTGGAATGTTACTGTACCTGCACCGTTGCTGAAGTTATTGGAATTGTTCCATTGGAAAATTGCTACCTGATTCGGTGCAGTTCCTGTTACCTGATAGTATACATTTCCTGTTTCATCATCCAGGTCATCTCCCCATGCAAATAAATAGTCTCCAACAATAGTCGTCATGTTTCCTCCGTAACCAACACCACCCGTCAACGTGTTCAATTGAATTCCACCATTGTTTCCAACAGTTAAATTGGTTACAGAACCTCCCTGATAAGGAAATGCAAACGGAAGAGTAATTCCGGTTTCTGAATCATCTGTTAAATTAAGATCTGTTCCGGTACTTGAAATATCAACGAATCCGGATGTCGGGCATTCATTGTCCCATGCAAGGAATCCTGGATCAGTTGAGAAAGAATAAGGTCCTGCCCAATCAGATGTAGCAATACAACCTGCCTGTACATAAAAATCATAATTGGTATTTTCTGTCAAACCTGAAATGGTAATTGTATCGTTGCTTGCAGCAATTGTTGTTCCTGTTCCTGGAGTAAATCCGGCAGGGCCATATTCAACATTCCAGGTAGTTTCATTTCCTTGAGGTGTCCATGTTAATTGACCGTTGAAGTAATTTACGTTAAATGCATTCAGGTTTTGAGGTGCATTTGGTTCGTTAATTACTACTGTGTTTGGAGCGCTAACAGCCATCGTTGCATCTTGCACAACAATTGAGTAGGTACCTGCTGCTAAGTTTGTCGGAATTGCTCCGAAGGCACCACCGTCAACAGAATAAAGGAATGGGCTTGTACCACAGTCTACGTTGTCTAAAGAAAACGAACCATTTGTCAAGCCATTACACGAAACATGAATAGGGGATAAATAGACAGATACATCGCTCACATTTACAGTTACCAACCCACGGTTTACACTGTAACAACCTCCAAGAGTTGATGCCACATAGAAATTGTATGATCCGCTGGTAGCTGTTGGTAAGAGAGAAGAACCTACCGTTTCAAATGGTGTTCCTGTTCCGACAACGTTTCCTCCGGATGCTGCATCAAACCAGGTTGCAGTAGAAGCAATCGGAATGGTGTAGTGAACTGTACCGTTGAACGCTCTGTTGTTGTTTACACCTCCGAATAATGAGCATAGCCCTGCTCCGGCAGTAATCGTCATATCAGCGTTCGTGTAATTTGTTGCCGAAGCGATGGTTGTATATTGTGCACCATAGTTTACATAAATCGCATATAAAGAAGATGCTGGAATCAACAAATCATTAATATCGATATTTAAAGGTACTCCTGTTGTGGATGTAATAGGATAAGAACCAAGTGATGTCCATGCCCCTGCGGTTGTTTCACTACCAATATAAGTACCTGTTTTATAGAAAACCTGAACCGTTTGAGCTCCACTAACATTTGAAATGATGTCCAAACTTGTCAGGTTAACCGCATTCGAATTGGTAGTAATGTTAAACATGGCACCACCACCACAACCATTTCCTCCAGCAGAAGTGGTTGATAATGAACCAGCTGAATTTGAAGTTGTTGTTGCCGAAATAAGTCCTGTTGTCGCTCCTGAACAAATGTTCAAATAAGGATTACTAACGGTTGGATCATTTGGAATCTGACTGTCAACAGTCACAGTCACACTAACAGTTGGTGACCAACATTGGGATGTGAGATCATAAGCCGCAACGTGATATGTTCCTGTAGTTGTTACACTATAAGGTGTATTTGCGTTTTGAGCCATACTGGAACCATTTGAAACTGTACCTTGCCAGTAATATTCAATTCCCGCTGGGGCTGCCGGTACAGAGATTGTTGTCCCGGGAACACAAGCCGGGTTTGCTGCTGCCGCAGGTGCCGGAGGTGAAGAAGCTACCGGGAAGTTTGAAACAGCTAAAGATGTTGCTGCAGACCAGGAATTTAAGACCGGATTGAATGCACGTACATAATAAGTACCATTCGCAAAAACAGTCCATGGCGTAGATGCAGGTTGTGAAGTACTTGTTCCTGCAGCAGTTGTTTGCCAATACCAAACTTCATCCGTGTTAACAGGTGCTCCGGATACAGTTAATTGTGAACCTCCGGAACAAGTTGGTGTTCCTGCTGCCTGCACTGGTACGGGTGGAGCAGCCGGTGCTGCACCCCAGATAAAGTAAGTACCGGAAGTTGGAGCTGTAACTGCAGCGCTTAAAGTGATTCCCTGTGCGTTTGTGGTACCGGCTGTTGTAGCTAACCAGGTAGTAGTGGAAGTACGGTTGTTAAAATCAGTTGCGGTTGTTCCCCCAAGCCCAACGTGTGTATTGGTGGAAGAAGTAGTACCGAACGTACAAGATCCATACATGACTTGTACATAGTTGGATGTCTCAAACAAACGGATTTGAAAATTCAGTGCGTCTCCTGTTCCGGTTGTACCGAAACGTTTGTAATTGGTCCATTGTATAACACAAATGCGGTTTGGTGCCGTACCAATTGTTTCAACGCGAAGTTCGGCGCCTGCCTGAGCTTGCAAGTCGCGCCCTAAACCTGCAATACGATTACGCAATAGTGAAGGATTATTGGTAACCGTTGATGACAATGGTGTATACGAGCTCGTAGAATTAATATCTACAGATGGAGTCAATGAAGATTGTCCAAGTGAAATCCACCCGTTGTTGTTGATAGCTAAACGATCAAATACAATACCATTGTAGGTGAAGTTAAACCCGATAGGAATACCTACACCAGTGAGGGGTGTTGTCCCACCGGCAGGTACAGCGGGGTCAACGAATCGCTGATCATCAGAACTTGTTGTCCCGAAAACGGTTCCTCCGGTAATGGGAGTATAAGTTCCGGATTGTTGATTAAATGCATAGCTCGATACCTGAGCCAGCGCGTTTTCTCCAAAAAGGACCAGCGTCCAAAGCATAAGCCACGAGAAAATGTGGTAGTAATTTTTTTTCATAATATTCAGTTTAAGCAAAATTAATTATTAGTTAAAACGCTATTTGCCCGATCGAATCAACCTAAGCTTAAATCAATAGTTGATTCGTCAATTATTGATTGACTCAAGTTATGAAATTTTTTGATTTATCCTTCAAATACGGCGTTTTTTTCGACAAACTATTTTTTTAAGTCGACTAAAGAAAATGATTGCAATTAAAACTTTTTTTAGGAGTTTTTAAAAAATGAACGTGTTCGAAAATTTTGAATGTTTTCAAAACAAAA
>CBFGPJ010000396.1:0-3746 GCA_965650615.1 uncultured Fluviicola sp.
CAGCGGCGTTCTGCCAATTCCGGTTTTCAAGTACGATTTCGTAACTGGAACCATTGAATTCGAAACTGCGGATAAGAAATGGATTGATATCACACTGTGCCATAACAGGTTGTAAAGCAGAAAGTCCGAGTGTGAGCAAAAAAGTAAGATGTGTTTTCATAAAATTTGGATTTAATCTCATTGAGACGATTGATAATCCTAAAATTAAAGTACTTCCTTCCGGAGGAGGTTATGAAAAATCGGCAATTACTTATGGATTTCCGAATATATGACGGACCATTTTTAAAATAGTATCGACATCCTAAATCGATCAAGCCAAAAGGTAAAAGCTATTTCCTATCTTTGTAATAAATACAAAAACAGAGCAGTATGTCACACATTATCACATTGAGCGATTTTATTATGGAACGTCAGGCGGAATTCCCGGGTTCATCCGGAGAACTATCCCGCATTTTGAACGATATTTCAATTGCATCAAAAATTGTGGCAAGAGATGTTCGCAGGGCAGGTTTGGTAGATCACATACTTGGTGCGCATGGAGATGTAAATGTACAGGGAGAAGAACAGCAAAAACTCGATGTGGTTGCGGATTCTCAATTCATTAAGGTTTTTGAATCGAGTGGTGAGATCTGTGGAATTGCATCGGAAGAGAATGACGATTTCCTGGCATTTACTTCAGAACGTGCCAAAAGTGGAAAATACATTGTATTGTTTGATCCGTTGGATGGCTCTTCCAATATTGACTGCAATGTTTCGATCGGAACGATTTTTTCTATCTATAAACGCATTTCTCCAAAAGGCGGGCCCGCAACATTGGAAGACATGCTGCAAAAAGGAACGCAACAGGTTGCTGCCGGATATGTTTTGTACGGTTCATCAACTATGCTGGTGTATACAACCGGGCATGGAGTAAACGGATTTACACTGGATCCTTCCATTGGTGAATTCTGTTTGTCGCACCCGAATATGCGCATGCCGGAAACCGGGCGTATTTATGCGATGAACGAAGGAAACATTCACGAATGCGAGCAAGGTGTAAAAGACTATATTTCCTTTTGCCAGGAAGTACAGGCCGATGGAAAACCATATTCCGGAAGATATATTGGTTCCCTGGTAGCAGATTTCCACCGGAACCTGATCAAAGGAGGAATTTATATTTATCCGGTAACAAATCAAAGTCCGAAAGGGAAGTTGCGCTTGCTGTATGAATGTAATCCGTTGGCATTCGTTGCTGAACAAGCAGGTGGAATGGCAACAAACGGAACAGAACGCATTTTGGACCTGGAGCCACATCAACTGCATGAGCGCTGCGGATTTTTCACAGGTTCAAAACAAATGATGGAAAAGGCAATTGATTGCCTGGAAAAAGCACGCATGAAAGCTTAAATGTTCTTAGACTTCCGAAAAATAGAAAACCTCCATATTTTATTGTGGCTTCTCAAAGACATTTGCTGGGCTGCTGATTTGAAGTGGTTTGGGACAATTATGATTTTGCCAACACTTTCCGTTGCCTTTTGGCTAAGCTGGAAAATGCGTAAATCGTATTCCGAATTGATGCACAATTTGGCAGTTATTTTCTGGATCCTGGCAAATTCTACCTGGATGGTCGGTGAATTCTTCTTTGAGGATGGTGCAAGACCACTTGCCCTGAGTTTCTTTGGAAGCGGGATTATGCTTCTGCTTGTTTTTTATGGACAACAACTTGCGGCCAAATTGATTTCAAAAAAATAAAAAGATGTAATAACGCAATATTACGTCAAAGCAACAGTTGTACGGAATGCTGTTTTCAAGTACGGATTTTCGCAACAATCAAACCACAGGCTTTCCTTTAATTTGTGTAAACAAAACCAATGTTTATGCGTCTGCTTACGATACTTTTTGCTGCTTCAATCATTGTTTCATCTTGCTCCATTCAAAAAAGAACGTTTAGAAACGGGTATTATATTTCATGGAACAAACCACTAAAACCAAAGACCAATGAAAACAGGAGTGAAGAAATACCAGAGACAAAACCGGTTGATGAACTGCTTGTTTCATCGGATATAGAAGTACTAAAACCCACAGAAGATCATGCACTTATTTCAACTTCCGACACACTTCAAAAAACCGGGCAATCGGTCACGAATGATTCATTGACGAAGATTTATAAAACGATTGATACCGAACTGGCAATTAATACAGGAAAGGACGAAACGGTAAATCCGGTCAAAGCAAGAAAAACCCCAAGGAAAGAATGGGAACCATCCGGAAGATCTCCGAATCTTTTTGCGATCAACTCCTTTGTTTTTGCAATTGGCTATGTGATCCTGATTTTTTATGCTTTTGCTGTGAGTGGGGTTACCTGGGCAATTGCATTGGCTGTTATCTGTTTTTTTGCAGCACTCATTTTTGCAATTATCGGGATCATAAAGTGGAAACGCCACCGGGATGACTTTTGGGGAACTTTCTTTGCGTTGATGGCGTTGATCGTTCTTGTAACCGGAACCTTTGCACTTCTGCTGGTTTTTATTGGAAATATGGGTTTCTAAATCTTATTTCATTAAAGTGTTCACAACCGGGTTCGAAGGAAGGAATTGAGCGGTTTGGTCTTCTCTGAAGGGAGCACTTTTGCTTTCCAGCAACTTTTCACTCAATTCGGGATAAACCATATTATCGGACACTTCCAGCATGCGTTTTTCTGGTTGTTGCAAGACCCTTTGAACAATCGTTATGGTGTCGTGAATGATATCCGATGCTGACCGGAAAACGGGAATTTCCTTCACAATCGTATCGTGGATGATTTTACCGGAAGAAGCACCGTTTGTTAAAGAGATTTTCAGGGGATGTTCAGAAACTGACCAGTTCAGGGAATAACTTTTGATGTTTCCTACCATGAAAAGAACGGCCACGCAAGCAGCACCGATCAGTACCTGGTAAAGCGGAATACTCCTGTTCAGCAAGTTCTTTTTTATTTTCGGGACCTGAAGGGAAAGTGGTTCCTCAGAATCGTATTCAAGAGCTGCTGCTGCAGAAATTACGCTTCGCTGCAGGGTGTATTCGGCTTCTGTCAGGTGAGCGAGAACAAAGGATTTTTCTTCCTTGCTGAGTTCATCAAAAGATTTGGATTCTATCAAATCGAATAAGCGTTCGTGTTGCTCTTCCATATCAATTCAATTTAAAAAGTGTCGTTTCAAAACTGGGATCAAAGTGTTTCAATTGATCTGTGATTTTCTTTGTAGCATAAAACAAGCGGGATTTAACTGTTCCCAAAGAACTTTCTGTGATTTCTGCAATTTCATTTAAGGAAAAATGTTCCAGGTAACGGAGCACAAATACCGTTTTGTGGTGATGTTCCAAATTGTCGATGCTATTCTGCAGAGCCGTTAAAAACAGCTTTTTTTCCAACAGGTTGTCTGCCAATCCTGTGGGATGGTTTATTTCCGGATGAAGTGCAACGGTTTTTCCATGATGTCGATAAGCGGTTTTGCACATGTTTGAAGCAATGGTAAAGATCCAGGAATAAAACTTCTTGTTGGGATCAAACAAGTGTTTTTTCTCTATCAGTTTCAGGAAAAGATCCTGCACAAAATCCTGCGCCAGATCGACATCCTTATTCAGCATTTTGATAAAATAGCCTAACAACTTTTTGCTGTACCGATGATGCAACTCCACCAGTGCCAATTCTGCCTGTTTGGCATACAAAGGAGAATGATGGTCCATTACCTGAACCATCAACTCTTCGTCGCTTTGTTGTTTATGATGTAAAC
>CBFGPJ010000397.1:0-3739 GCA_965650615.1 uncultured Fluviicola sp.
AATAAAACAACTTCGATTAATTTATAACAATGAAGCAATTTGAAATTTTAGGAAAAAAAGATACCAGATCTGGTTTTGGTGAAGGTTTATTAGAAATAGGTCGCCAGAATTCCGACGTGGTTGCATTATGTGCAGATCTGACCGGATCTCTTAAAATGGATGCATTCCTGAAAGAATTTCCTGATCGCTTTTTCCAGGCAGGAATTGCTGAAGCAAATATGATCGGAATGGCTGCAGGTATGACAATCGGCGGGAAAATTCCATACACAGGAACTTTCGCTAATTTCTCTACCGGACGTGTTTACGATCAAATCCGTCAATCAGTAGCCTATTCTCAAAAGAATGTGAAAATTTGTGCTTCACATGCCGGTTTAACACTTGGAGAAGATGGTGCAACCCACCAGATCCTGGAAGATATCGGAATGATGCGCATGCTGCCTCACATGACGGTTATCGTACCTTGTGATTTCAATCAGACAAAACAGGCTACTATGGCAATCGCTGCCCACAATGGACCTGTTTACCTGCGCTTCGGAAGACCTGTTGTTCCGATTTTCATTCAACCGGACGCAAAATTTACCATTGGTAAAGCAGACGTATTGATCGAAGGAACAGATGTAACCATCATTGCCTGCGGACATTTGGTATGGAAATCAATCGAGGCGGCACAACAATTGGCCGAACAGGGAATCAGTGCCGAAGTAATAAATATGCACACGATTAAACCTTTGGATGAAAAAGCAATCCTAGACTCAATTAACAAAACAAAATGTGTTGTTACTGCAGAAGAACACATGTTGAATGGAGGTTTAGGTGATGCCGTTGCACAAGTACTTGCGCGGCATTTGCCAACACCACAGGAATATGTTGGGGTAAACGATACATTCGGGGAATCGGGAACACCTGATGAACTAATGGTAAAATATGGTTTGGATACTCCAAACATTGTTGAAGCAGCAAAAAAAGTTTTAAAACGCAAATAAAAATATGAGTCAAATTCCCGATGAAAATACTATCATTTCTTATTTTCATCGGGATGATGATTTGGCTTATACGGCTTTTACGTGGATCGTGGATCTGCACAGTAAAAGACTTTACACTACTATTCGCCGCTGGATAAATAACCATGAATTGACCAACGACATCCTCCAGGAAGTACTTATCAAAGTCTGGAATAACAGGAAGCAGTTTCAAGGCAACAGTGCCTTATTTTCCTGGATCTATCGAATTGCATACAACGAAACCATCCTTTTCCTCAAGAAAGAGAATAAACACAAAAGTTTGGATATTACCGAGCCGATTGTGTCCTTTTCACATCAATCAGAGCATTATGGCAAACTGAGCTCCGAAGAAATCTCGAAATTCCTTTTTGAAGCAATCGAAACACTGCCGGAAAAGCAACGCATGGTGTTCGAGTACAAATACTTTGAAGATCTGAAATACGAAGAAATAGCGCAACTCACCGGTGGTTCCGTGGGAGGTTTGAAAGCAAATTACTTTCATGCGGTTGGAAAGATCGAAGAATTTTTAAAAGGTAAATTAAACCATTGAACAAACTAGTAATCTTAGAGTTATGAACCGGGAAAACAAACATATTATTGATGATTTAGAACTCACGCCTATTCAAATACCTTCGGATTTGTATTTCGAAGAATTGAAGAAAAGTGTACTGAATGAAATCGGAAATGGTGGTTTGAAAAAGAAGAGAGAAGCACAGATAATTTCCATGTACAAGCGCTGGTATGTTTGGGGATCTGCTGCAGCAATTCTGGTGCTCGCCCTTCTGTTTCCCTGGAACAACACCAATTCTCCGGTAAATTCTGAACCGATCAATTTATCTTCAGTCAGCAATGAAGAGATATACAATTACCTCAACGAAAACATTGAAGACCTGGACGCAGAAACGATCGCTATGCATTTAAGCAATAATGTGATTACAGTTTCACTCAATACTGAACCCGAAAAAAGTGCTTCGGAAAAGGAAAAACAGGAAACATTCACTTCAAAATCTCCTTTACTGGAGCATATTGAAGACGAAGAAATTATCGATTATCTGAAAGACGATCCCGATAGCTATCGGGACGGAGAATTGGACGAATATTTACTTATTGAATCTTAAAAAACGAAGTCATAATCAGCCACGGCTGAGGAATGAATATTAAAACGAAAAACATGAAAACGATACAAAAATTAACCTGGATTTTATTGCCGATCCTCCTCGCAACCACTACGTTTGCCCAGGGACCCGGTGATGAGAAAGACAAAGACGACAAAATCGAAGCATTGAAAGTCGGTTTTATTACAAAAGAATTGAGCCTCACATCAAGCGAAGCCGAAAAATTTTGGCCTGTTTACAATGAAATGGAAGCCAAAATGAAAGAAATCCGTCAAAGCTGTCGCAAGATCAACCAGGAATTAAAAGAATCGGAAGAGAAAATCTCCAACGACGATGCCAGGAAAAAGATGAATACACTTTTTGAAAATGACCAGAAAGAATTGGATCTGAAAAAAGAGTACAGTGAAAAATTTATTAAGATCATTGGCGAAAAAAGAACCTTAAAACTCTTAAGTTTGGAACATGAATTCAGACGTGTTCTTCTTGAAAGATTGAAAGATCGGAAAGACGGACCGCCGATGGACAGAAAACCGCATGGAAAACCGTAAAGAAGACTTTTTAAGCCATTTAGGACAAACAAATCCCTTCCCCTATTTAATTGATGTTGAATCGGCGGAAGGGATTTTTATTTATGATAAATCCGGGAAACGTTATACAGATATGATTTCAGGTGTTTCTGTAACAAACATCGGGAATCGTCACCCGCAAGTCATTAAACGCATTCAGGAACAGCTGGATAAATACCTGCACGTTATGGTTTATGGCGAATTTATCCAGGATTCCTCACTTGAAATGGCACGTTTACTTCGCACCTTCCTTCCCGAAGAATTGGATTGTGTTTACCCGGTAAATTCGGGTACGGAAGCCAATGAAGCTGCGTTGAAGCTTGTAAAGCGGGTAACAGGAAGAACCCAATTGGTCGCATTCAAGGGTTCCTACCACGGAAATACACACGGATCTTTAAGTGTTTCTGCAAACGAGATCAAGAAAACCCCTTTTCGTCCGCTCTTACCGGATGTGGATTTCATTCGCTTAAATGAACTCGCAGACCTGGAACGAATTACCACCCGGACTGCAGGAGTCATCCTGGAAACAGTTCAAGGTGACGCAGGAGTCCGCAAAGCCTCGGATGAATTTCTAAAAGCATTGCGCAAACGTTGTGATGAAGTGGGGACCTTGTTGATTTTCGATGAAATTCAGTGCGGAATGGGAAGGACCGGGAAAATGTTTGCGTTTGAGCATAGTGGAGTCATTCCGGATGTACTGACACTTGGAAAGGCACTTGGAGGCGGTTTACCGATCGGGGCCTTTATTTCGAAATACGAATACATGAATCAACTGAGCCACTCTCCCATGCTTGGACATATCACCACGTTCGGTGGAAATCCGGTGATCAATGCCGCGGCTTGGGGAACACTCGAAGTGTTTGAATCAGAGATCGATTTCAAAGAAGTAGAACGATTGGGAGCACTCCTTGAAAGTTACCTGCAGCAAATTGATGAAATTTTCGAAATTCGCCGTGAAGGAATGATGTTTGCCTGTGACATGGAAAGTGATGAGCGTGTTGCGAAAGTAGTTGAACGCTTATTGGAACTCGGAGTGATCAGTTTTTGGTTCCTTTCA
>CBFGPJ010000398.1:0-3731 GCA_965650615.1 uncultured Fluviicola sp.
CCAATTGATGGGTTTAAAATTTCCAAGAATCCCGATAATCCTGAAACGGTTTCCGAGGATCGCTACCAATCCGTCTATTCCATAAAGAATTTGGTTTGTTTGATGATTGATACAGGCAATTTTTGTCTGAGCGATGGTCGTATCAACTTCATTCGGATGAAGAGCGATGTACTGATTGTAAGAAATTCTTCCTTCCGTACGAATAATCCCGTATTTCACGAATATGCGTGTATACCAGCGACACAGCGGACAGTCTTCGTCATAAAGTAAGGCTATATTTTCCATGATATTTTTATTTATTGTTAATTCAAAAGTTTCAATATATTTTGAAAATTAAAATCAAAAAAAGAGAAGTTGATCTTTATTTGAACAAATTCAAAATTTTTCCAAAGAACACGTGTTCATCTGCTTTCATTAAGGTGCCCGAAAGTGAATCCAGTCTGCTTACCAGGCGTTCAATATTTTCAATGGTAGCGACAAATGAAATCGATTCATAGGATTGCTCTACTTTTTTGAGTTCTGCCAGGTGTTGCTGCAAAGGTTCCAACTCTCTGCGTTTACGTTCTTTTACAATGCGTTTTGCAACTTCCCACATATCTTTTTCTGCCCGGAAATATTCTTTGCGATCCCCGGTAATACTCTCTTTGTAGATTAAATTCCAGTTGGCCAGCTCGCGGATATTCATGTTGGCATTTCCCCTTGAAATGGAAAGCCGTTCCATAATATCTTCCGTACAAAGCGGACTGTCACTTACAATCAGCAGGGCATGAACCTGTGCCATAGAGCGATTGATTCCCCATTGAGATCCAAAATTCCCCCAGGTTTGAATAAATTGCTGTTTGGCTTGTTCTAATTCCATGAATCAAATATATACAATATTTTCAATAATAATTGAAAGTTTGAATTTAATTCTTCAAAATATTCAAAGTCTGTTGCTTACCGTTTTGTATTATTGTCAAATTGTACATTCCTGGGGTGAATTCATTTAAAGAAATACTGCTTGAATCCATATGGTCCATCGTGAGCAATAATCTTCCATCAGGTGAGTAAAGACTTAAATTTGCTTCACCGGGAAGTGTAATTTGAAGCTGGTCACTTGTTGGATTTGGAAAAACACGAACATTTAATAAATCCAAATCAGTTAATCCGAGTGTTCCATTGATGATCCCGATTGCTTCGAGGTCAAATCCACCGGATTCGAATGGGGTAGGATACGGATCATTGATAACAGTTCCGAACTGGTCTGTAGTTACATGTCCTGAAATTGCCCCGATCACATCAATGATTCTCACCAACGTTACAGCCGATTTATTCAGGTTCGGGTCATTTGGGAGATCACTTAAATCGAAAGGAGTTCCGTAACCAATGCGGTATTTTCCAGCCAGGTTGTTGATCATTCTGCAATCTGTATAAGTAGCATTGGATGCTTGTGTTGTCAATGGAACTTCTGTTGTAGATGGAAATCTGAAAAAGTGAACACCATCGGAACTGACTTCGACATGTGCCATTTCAATGTAGTTATCCATAAATCCGTTCTCGAAAACAGCAAAATCATAACCAGGTCCGTCCATAATAACCAGATCGAAACTCAACGTTGCAACACCGCTGTCACCCAGAGAAAGGATATCTGTGACATTTCCTGTTGCCGGCCCTAAAGCCAGATTCAGATTTCCATAACTGGCTTTATTGGACCCGTTTATCATTACCGTGGTATCTGCAATGTCCAGGAAGCCTCGTGTAACTGTTCCTCCACTTGCCCAGGAAACAAAACAGGAACTGTCTTTTTTAATTGCATGGGTACCCGCATTTCCGGGAGCAGGATGAAAACTTTGAGCATGTAAAAAGCCCGGAAGTAATGCAAGTATCAGGATGAACTTATTCATAAATTAAAATGCTTGTTGGGTTTAATCCCACGTTATAACTTGTTTCAAAAACTCCGTTTGGAGAAAATACGTGTACCTGTCCGGTTACGGTGTAATTCTTTGCGTCCAGACAATAGATCTTATTGGTGATGGCGGAATAATGAACTCCAAAGAGTGTTTGGATCACGGATGTTGGGATGTATTCCGGATCAATGATGGTTTCCGTATTCGGGTCGAAGAGCGCAATTTTATTGTCTCCCGAACTGAAATCGTGATAGGAGATCAGGAAGTTGGAATTGAAAGGCGAAATTCCACTCGCATCAAAGGTGAAGGATTGGGCCAATGTATTGGTATTGGCATTGATCCGGTGCATGCGTGAAGGAATACCGGCGTAATCGCCGCGTGTAATGACATATACATCTCCATTGGTATCCGTTTGAATTGAGCCCGGGTTTTTTCCAACAGTAATTCGTGTGATTTCCTGCAAATTTCCCAGGTCGATAACAGAAACAGTACTGTCCACATTCGGGAAGTTCAATCCACCGGAATTTGCTACAAACAATTTTCCGTTACTGATTGTAAGACCTTCAGGGTTTGCTCCAACCTGAATGCGGTTCGTAATGCTGAGTGAAGCCGTGTCCAATACATCCACATATCCATCATAACAGGTGATGTATGCCTTTGGTCCGTAGAAAGTAATGTAGCGCGGTTGTTTCGGGGTTCCGTTTGCCACCATGGAAATCTGACTGATGCTGTTCCCGGTTGAAACATCCAGGACTTCGATCGTACTGGAAACATTTACAATAATGTAGATTTTACCGCCGTACTTTTTCATGTCATTCCCGGTATCACCCAGTGAGCGATTTGTTTTTTGTTCAAAGAAATTGCCGGTATAGGAGCTGTTTGAAAAGTCAAACCACCCAAGTGTGGCATTGTTTTGCTGAAAAAGGCCCTCGTTCAGAACGAGCATTCCATGATGAAGTGTTTGCGGAGCATCAGGCTCTTCCACTTTCTTCTTTTTACAGGAAAAAGCGAGCAGAGTGATCAACAGTAACGGAAGTATTTTATAGTGCATATTGAAGTCTGAGATTAAAATGAGTTCCCGGCATTACAAAGTAATTGATATAACTGTATTGCCTGTTCATTATATTATTGACGGTTAAACGAAGGGTTAGTTCGCTTTTCCTGATTTTTTGCGTGTAAGAAGCCCCGGCATCCAACAATAGATACCCATCCAGTAAATTGGAAGGAATATTTTGGTTTAATGCGTACCGTTCACCTAAATAAGAGGTCAGAACAAAGAAACTCAGCTTTTTCCAGGAATAATCCAGTTCGGCACTTCCTGAATGCAAAGGTGAATAGCTTAATATGTGACCGTAAGTGGGACTATTCGGATCACTGATATCTTGTGTGTATTGGAATGTGTAATTGATACGCATTCCCAGGGTATGTTGTTGTACTTTTTTCTGAATGAATTCGGTGAATTCAACTCCCAGGGCGTCTGAGATGCCAATGTTTTGGATACTCCAGATAAACAGGTTTTTGGTTGGGATTGCCAGGATCTTATCGTAAACGTAGGAGTAAAAGGGTTGGATCATGGTTTGAGAAATTCCTTTTTTAAATGGAAGTGTCAAATCATAACGCAGGGAAGCAATGTGTGCTTTTTCCGTTCTGAGCTTGGTATTACCGATTTGCTGGTAATACAATTCATTGAACGAAGGTTGTCTGCAGGTATACCGGTAAACGATCCCGATCTTATTTTTGCTTCCAAGATCAAAACTCCAGGAAAGAGCCGGTAACAGGTTCCATTGGTTTTTCAAGGTACTGTCCCGCTTCTCGAAAACTCCCTGCACACCAACCTGGGCTAAG
>CBFGPJ010000399.1:0-3725 GCA_965650615.1 uncultured Fluviicola sp.
TTCAAGTACATGATTTTTCACAAAATGGTAGGACCGATCAGAAAGATTATCATAGGTCGAATTAAAGTTTACATCGTCTTCTTTCAATCCTTTATGGATCAAATAGCGCCGGTGCAGACTGCGAACCTGGAATCCCATCAAAAATCCAAATATCAAAATGATATAGAACTCCAGGAAATAACCAATTGCAATTAAGGCCAATGAAGAAATAAAGGAAAAAATAACCTGGAACAATTCAATCCGTTCAAAGAACAGAATACTTAACATGCGGCCGCCATCTAAAGGAAGGATCGGAAGCAGATTCAAAATATTGACTGCAAAAAGGATCATTGCCGATTCGACCATCCAATGGATTTCGTATTGAAAACCCAACAACCAAAGAGCAACACCAACAATAATTCCGGGAATTGGGCCTGCAAGCACCACCATTAGACTTTCTCTTTGACGATAGGATTCTTTATGTCCATGAACAAAAGCTCCCATCAAAGGAAGAAACAGCATCCGGACATTTTCGTATCGGTATAATTTCATGAACAAGTAGTGTCCGCCTTCGTGCAAGATCAAAACAGCGACCAACTCTATCAGGAAAACAAACTGGTTATCAAAAAATACCAGGAAGCTCAGGACAAAAAGCATTAAAGAGAATACCGTTACAGCAATGTGTCCTTGTTTGACAGGTTCCTTTTCCAAAAAAGGTTTTGGCGGATAGAGAGAATTAAAATCGTTGTCCATAATGACACTAATGTACAAAATAACTTTCTCAGAATCAATTATCGGACCATGAAATTACGGGGTCTTTTTTCCAAATAATAATTTTCTTATCGTCGCCATAACTTACAAATGTATTGCCATTGATGAATACGATTCCATTCACGGAACGATTGTGCCCGCCCTGTTTCAGGTCAATGCGCTGCTCTACTTTCGAGAAGTCGGAATTCCAAACTTTGATAGTTTTATCAAGGGAAGCCGTAACAAACTGATCTCCAATCCGAATCAATCCGTAAATTGTTTGGTAGTGGGCAGGAATCCGTTTTAAAACTTCGTAATTGGTGTTACTGATCACAATATGTGCATCTCTTCCGCCGGTAATGATCTCATTTTTTTGAAGATCCGGGTAAAGAACATTACTTCCCAATTCATTTGGTTCCCATGCTGCCAATTCGTTCCAGTTTTCACATGAAAAGACCAAAACACCGATCAGCTGTGTACTAACAAAACAGGTACTGTCAGCGATATTGATTGCACGGATTTTTCCTGCTGCCAACGGAAGATGTAACACCCGCTTTCCTGTCTCCAGCTCCAGTACGAGCAGATTACCTTCGGAATCACCTGCCAGCAGCCAGTTTCGGGCCGGATCGATTAACAGAGAAAACCATGCGTTCCCAAAGAAATTATGTTCCCATACAATCTTTTTGGTCTCGGTATTGATTCCCAATAATGTACCGTCAGTACAGCCAATGAAACAAAATTGATTTCCTGCTTTTAATGTATATGCTGCATGTTCCAGCTTTACTGTAAAGGAAGAGTCCTGTAAGCCCGAAGCCAGGTCCCAACGAGTCACATATTTATCCCCGGATGAAGTGTACAAAAAATGCCCGTCCCAGGAGGCCGAGTAAATCGGTCCTGCATGTCCATTCAATACATTCCGGGCCTGAAACATTATGCTTCTTCTTCCTCTTCAGGATCGTCAGAGTCCACTTGTTTTAAGCGCTGCGCGTAATCTTCCGGGAGGAATTCAAAGAAAGTATCTCCACGCAATCCCAAACGAAGGCATTCCAAAGGAATCACTTCATTCGGCGCAATATTTCCAAGGTTTACATTCGCTCCGAAGAGTTTAATAAACCAAACCTGCTGATTTTTTTGCGGAGCTTCCCACAGGATATCCTCCGGCTTTACTTTCGCAATGATCTTATTGATCAACATGGTATGTGCAGTTCCATTCGGACGGAAAACCCCCACATTCCCAGCTTCACGACCTTCAGCAATAACTTTCCATGAGCCTGCTTCCAATTCGGAACTCATCATTTTGATCCATCTTCCCGGACTGATCAAAATCCCGGAATCTTTTGAGCCTACCTCAGAAAGCACTGTTCTTGTTTTTGCCAAACGCCGGATCAATTCCAACTTTTCATCATGATTTATAATAATGGAACCATCTGAAATTTCTGCCAGATCCAAATCATACTTATCCAATAAACGCAAGTAATCCTCAAAACGTCCACGCGCGTGGAAAGCTTCGAAAAGTGTCCCTCCAAAATAAGGTCTCAATCCTGCAGAACGATATAATTTGAGTTTTTCTTCCAGGTCATTGGTAACAAATGCGGTCCCGAAACCAAATTTCACGATGTCTGTCAAATGGCCGTTCGCCTGAATAAAGTTTTCAACTTCGTTCAAACTCAAGCCTTTATCCATCATCATGGTAATTCCATTTTTACGCGGTTGTTTTGTACGTTCCGGAATATGCGGTAAACTAAAATTCATTTTTTGATAAATTGGTACTATCGACACATGTCAAACTAACACTCTATGAGCGTGTCAAATTTACTAATTCCTGAACATCTGCCAATTCAGGATAGCGAATAAAAACTTCTTTTGTTTTTTCAGGATCTTTATTCAAAGACTCAACTAGCACTAACTTAGCGCCTTCCTCATTTCCGGAAACCCAATTCAGGTAAATAACCGGAAGAATGGAGAAGAACAATTGGTGTTTAATGATGTAATTCTCAACAAAAGTCCTTGCCTCACCAACACGGTGTTCCAATAAGAAATCGACATAATCAAAAAAGCAATCTTCATTTGCGGGGTCCAGAGTCAGGCAAGCCAGATAAGCTTCTTCTGCTTCCGGTAAAAGTTCTGCATTTTCAAGCGCCCCGGCATATACATGATAGTATCCGTCCATATTCGGCTCCAATTCCAATGCTCTTTCAATGTAATGAAGGCTTTCTTTCGGCTGACCCTGTAAATCTTTCACAATTCCCAATCCGAGCCACGCTTCTGCCAATGTCGGAGACATGGACAATGCTTTTTGATAAAAATCCCAGGCAAGTGTTAAGTTGTTCAATTGCTCATTTGCCTCACCTAAATAGCAATAGGTTAACGGATCATCTCCGTCAATTTCAATGCATCGTTCAAAAGATTCAATGGACTCTTTGTATTGTTCGATCGTTAACTGCGCATTTCCCATGTTAAAATAAGCAGGAGAAAAACGGTCGTTAATTGCTACACAATATTCGTAAGCTGTAATGGCATCGTTGAATTTTTCTTCTTTCGAGTAGGTATTCCCAAGGTTATACCAAGCCGTAAATGAATACGGATTATCATCTAAAAATCTTCTGTAAGTTTGAATTGCGCGGGCATTATTCCCCAACTGATCAAAACAGAACGCCAATTCATAGAGGGCGCCCTCGTTCTTTGGATTGGAACGCATCGCTTCTTCGAGCACTTCTACTGCCCCTTTAAAATCTTTTAATTGCTCCAGCTCAGTCGCTAAATCAAGGAAGATCTCATCTTTTTCTTCACGATCTGCCAATTCAAGTGCACGGCGGAAAAAGTTTACAGCTCTTTTGCTATCTCTCAGCTGACTGAAAATAGTTGCTTTCGTAAGATAAAGCTCCATTGATTCGGAGTCGATTTGCTCTGCAGCATCCAATAATTCCAGGGCTTCTTTCAATTTTCCCAAACCGGACATTGCTTGTGCTCTTCTGATCTGAAACAAGGTATTGAAA
>CBFGPJ010000400.1:0-3725 GCA_965650615.1 uncultured Fluviicola sp.
CTTCAGAATATGCAAAAGCGGAAGAAGGATACATCTAACAAGTAATCCCACTATAATAAAATATTTTTTATAAAAACTTGATGAGATTAAAAAATAATCATACTTTTGATTAAAATTTGATCATCATGAAGTTAGGGAACAATTTAAAATTGATTCGCAAAAGCAAAAAGAAATCACAGGAAGAGGTTGCTTCTGACCTGGGTTTGACCCGAAGCAGTTATTCCGGTTATGAAAATGAAATTGCGGAACCCGGAATTGAAACACTGATTGCATTAAGCCAGTATTATGCTGTTCCGATTGATGATTTATTAACCAAGGATTTCTCAGCCTTTACTGAAAGCGACTGGACGACGATCAGTTCCGGTTTGTATGCGGATATCAACGGCAAAAACCTGCGTGTTTTGACTTCCCTGGTCGATTCGGAAGACAATGAAATGATCGAATTGATCCCACAGCAAGCGAGAGCGGGTTACACAACCGGTTATGCCGATCCGGATTATTTGAAGGTTTTACCGACATTCAGCTTGCCTTTTTTATCCAAAAACAGGAAATACCGTTCCTTTCCAATTATGGGAGACTCCATGCCTCCTGTTGATGAAGGTTCATTCGTTGTAGCTGAATACATTCAGAATTGGGGGGGTGTGAGAAACGGAACTCCGTGTATCGTTGTAACCAAAGACGATGGGATCGTATTTAAGATTGTAAATAATTTTATTGAAACGCAGCAATCGTTTGAATTGTGTTCTACCAATCCCTTGTATTTGCCTTACTACGTAAATGTGAACGAAATTGTGGAAATGTGGAAATTTGTCAACTATATTTCTCCGAGTTTACCCGAAATGCGTATAGATGATTCCCTGCTAACGAAAAGTATCCAGGATTTACAACGTGAAATTATTGATTTGAAACGAACGGTTACCGGGGGAGCGAAAAACGTTGCTCACTAAAAACGATCCGCTCTTCGTTGATTAATTCCCGCAGTGTGTTTTTGATCTTGGCTGAAAAGGACGCGTCGAATTGAGCGATAATTTCAGCTAAACTCATTGCCTTCTTTTCCAGCAGTGCAATGAGTTCCAATTCCAATCGCGGATGTTTTTCCAATAGGTTTTGTTCCAGGCAGTAATCGCATTTTCCACAAGGGGTGCTTTTTTGTCCGAAATATGAAATGATAAACTGAGGCCTGCAATGCTTTTCTTCAATGAATCGCTTCATGACATTCATTCGTTCCAAAGCCCGTTCTTTTCTGAAATGGTAAACTTCCGGTTTTAATTCTACATAATCATCCGGGAAACGTTCGTGAAGAAAAGTAACCATTGGAAGATCTGTTCGCCAGGTAATATCAATAATTCCGTGCTCTTCCAAATACTTTAATTGCCGTTCCAATTCTGAAGCAGAGATCTTCAATCGTTGACAAACCTCTGTTTCATCCAATTCACAAAACGAATCAAATACTTCGCTGTGATTTCTGCAAACCCAGGTAATCAAAGGGTCCAGCACGGGATTCTTCAATTGAAAACCGTATAAATGCGTATTGTCAATACTGATCTTGATCCGTGAACCTTTCAATCCCTGCTCTGAAAAAAGGATGCTTCCGTTCATTTCCAGTAATTTAAAAGCCGGATAAACTTCCATCATATTCAGGTTGAATTTCTTTACGAAATCATTGAATTGTAACACATAAGATTCGTGTTCACCCGAGCCAATTGCGATCTTTAAGTAATTACACAGGGCCCTGTAAATCAATTTGATTTTATCTGTACTCGGAAATTGTGCCAATACGCGTTCCGCAATTTCGTTGATATCAGCCGGTTCAATAAATGCGAAAGTCCGGGATTCATTCCCGTCACGACCCGCTCTTCCGGCTTCCTGGAAATAGGATTCCGGGTTGTTCGGAATTTCATAATGAGCTACAAAACGCACATTGGGTTTGTCAATTCCCATTCCAAAAGCATTGGTGGCAACCATTATCGGTGTTTTTTCCGAAAGCCAATTCGATAAAGCAAGACTTCGTTCTTTGGAATTCATTCCGCCATGATACATGTTTGCCTTGATATTTCTTGCCTGGAGATAAATCATGACATCTTTTACACTTTTACGTGTCTGACAATAAATGATCCCCACATCCCCCGGATTTTTATGGATCCATTTCGTAATTGCATCCAGTTTGTTTGAAACGTGGTAAACCTCATAACTCACATTCGTCCGTTCAAAGGAAGCTTCAAACAATTCGGGGTTCTTTAAGTTCAAATGGGTTGCAATGTCTTCTTTTACCTTTGGAGTAGCTGTTGCCGTTACTGCCATGATCGGAACTTCCGGGTGGAATTCCCTCAATTTTGCCACTTCAACGTATGCTGGCCTGAAATCATGTCCCCATTCAGAGATACAATGTGCTTCATCAACAACAAATAAACCGATTTCCATCTGTTTCACCCGCTCTTGGAATAAACGGGTCTGAATGCGCTCCGGAGAAATGTATAAGAAATCTAAACCACCAAACTTGGCATTGTCCAGTAAAATATCGATCTCACGAAACGAAAGCCCGCTGGTCAGGGCTTTTGCACGAATCCCTCTTTTTTGCAGCTGATTCACCTGGTCCTCCATTAAAGCAATCAAAGGCGAAACCACGATTGTTATCCCTTCGCGAGCTATTCCCGGAACCTGGAAACAAATAGATTTTCCACCGCCAGTGGGTAAAAGCGCAATAACATCTTTTCCATAAATTGCGGCATCAATAATCTCTTCCTGCAAAGGCCGGAATTGAGAATAACCCCAATATTTGGAAAGAATTTCTTCGCTTTTTTTTGACATTAGTTTATCAATTGCTTGTTTGATTGTGTTTCTAATAGCACTGAATACTTATGCTGATCGCGTGTCGCCAGTAGCTTTAGCGATGGCACAAGCTATAGCATAGGCGCAGCGGAGTCGAAGTGCAAAATTACTGTTTCAATTGAATCAGTTTGCTGTAATATTCCGGTTTTATCAAATCTTTCAATTCGGAATAGGGGATTACCGACCATTCCGGGTCCAGGCATGGAGCTTTGTAATGAGGAAATGAGGGTAATAATCTCACTCCGGACCCGGTAAACACAAAGTTACAATCAGCAGTCCATAACTCCTGGTTGTTATATTCACATTCCATGTCATCATCAACCATATCGCCTTCAAAATATCCGGGATTCTCTTTAGCTAAGCAGGCAAAAACGCGTTCTTCAAATGCTGCTTCTTTTCCCGGGATTAAATATTCGCCTGACTCGATCTTTTTATGAGTGTTTAAGTTGTAATTGATTCCGTAACTGCTTTCTTCCGGGTGTGCTCCACCACAATAGTAAGCTGTAAAAACAGAAAAGCATAGCAAATCGTTGGAAATCGTAATATTCGAAGCATCGAAGCTGTAATCGGAACCGAAAGCAGAATTGGAAGCGCACTCCAGGCTCGTCAAAAACTCCGAAAGATGTAAATACTCCAAATAAAAATTGGCATCTTTTTGCTTTTCAGCCACCAATCCGGAATCAATCCGAAACAAGCTGATACCTGTTAGAACTTCTTTAAATTGGCGAATCTTCACCTTGTTGACCATTCTCGGCAAACCATCTTCCTTCAATTTGAAAAGTCCAACTTTCACTTTGGTTAAATCATTGGTTGAAGAAGTTTCCTTTTTGAAATATGGATTCGAGCATTTCGGGCTATTCAATTCTTTGGAAGTGAGCGCGGCTAACTTCAATGGG
>CBFGPJ010000401.1:0-3716 GCA_965650615.1 uncultured Fluviicola sp.
AAACAAATCATACTGGTTGTAATACACCTTGGATGGCTTAACAGACTTTAAGATCGGATATTTCGTAATGTCATTTTTCATTCCGGAACGGTTTGTAGGATCATCCACCAGGATTTCTCCGACAATTCCGTTTAGTGCAGAACCTAAGGCAATGGATCTGTTCCCGTCTGCCTGGGAAAGCGGTTTTGCACGGAAATAACTCTTATCTGTTTTAATCAGGTTGATCTTATTTGCCTCATAGGCATAGTTTGCTTCCAGGGTATGGATTTCGAATTTACCGGAAGAAGCCCATCCTGTGAATTTAAAGTCCCTGTTTTTGCTGATTTTAACTTGTGCTCTGTCAGGCAAAACAAATGAGCCCTGGGCATCTGAAATAGTCACCCGGTCTACTGCTTCCAAAGCAATTTCCATTGTTCCCAGGTTCATACTCCCGAAATTCGGCATTACTCTTCTTTGAATAGCCAGAATTGAATCTTGTGCAGCCACTTTTTGAAGTGCCGGATTATCTTTCAGTTGTTCCGGAGCAAATTTTGGCTTTGGCCGCATGTCCGACACGAAAATCAGGTTATCGTAATCGCGCTTACCGGCTCTTGCCTCAATAAACACTTTCGTTTTCTGGTTTACTTTGATGATTTTATTTTCGGTATCGTAACTGATAAACCCATAAGATGCCAGGTCCAGCAACTGAGTTTTCACCTGTTCTACTGTTTTACCGAGTGCTGTTGCTGCTTTTCCTTCTGTTAACGTAAATTCATCGTATTTATAGCAGTAATTGTACAAGGATGCAAGCGGGTGTACCTGTTCCATTCCCTACAGGCGATCGTATAATCTTCCATCGTAGAAATTCATCGATTCGAAGCGTGCAATTCGTTGCTCCTGGCTGGTCCCGAACTCATACGTAAAGATTAAATCCGTACCGGTCCGTTTCCAGATTACTTTTTGAACGTACCATTCCAATTGGTGATAGGAATCTGTAAACGGAGATTGCAGCACACCTGATTTCCCGCGTGTCAATTCAACCATATTCGAATCTTTGGTGTAAGTGAATCCTACTCCGGGGTGTGTGATCGAATCTTTTTCACCGACATACAATGTAGTTTGGGTTACATTTGAGACAATTCTTGCCGGCTCAATAGCAATGTATTGTGTTTTTGCTACAAGGAATTTTTTTCCGCTCCGTTTAATTGTTAACTGGGCCAATTCGGTTGCATTTCCGATTCCCACAACACTGGCTCCCTGTAAGGAAAAACCGCCCACATAATCCATATCCGGAAGGACATTATTAATGATTAGTTTACGTTCGAAGGAAATAAACTGCGGATAATTGCGGTCTGCTTCACGAATAATACGAAAAGCGCGTTCGTTCAATGTTCCTTTCACCTTTTTCCCGGGAAAGAAAGGGCTTGTCAGTGAAACGGTATCTGCTTTGATAAAATTCGACTTCATGGAAGCATCGTAATTACCCAACTCAGCAAATGTTTCATTTTCTTTCAGGCCAACTTTTACCCAATTTACTTTACCTCCCTGGCCAATCCATTTTTTCAGCACCGGATCGTATGTTCCATTTGTATTGTAAACGACCAATGAATCAAGGAAACGCGCTTCATCTCTTTTTGCTCCTTTATTCGGGAAACCACAAACCAGGCGGCCATTTGTAAACTTAATGATCGGTTTATCCGTGAACTCAAATACATATCCGCCGTAGAAATACCATTCTTCGTTGGAAGAACTTGCCAGCATTCCTTTGGAAAAGAATCCGGCAGAGAGTTCAATAAAATCTTTGAATTTGTTCACGTTCTTAGCATCCAATAGTTTGTCTACGGAATTATGCCAGGCAGTGAAAGAGGATTCGGGCTGCTTGTTTTTTACAAAAGAATAAACGGAAAACACATAATTGTAAATCTCAGGATACACCTTCAGGCGCTTACTTTCCATGACGTTACAAGTCGCAACCATTTTGGAAAAGTACTTATCCGGAAAATCAGTTGATTTGAGCAAAACCACTGAAAATTCGTCTTTCAAAAAGTCTTTTTGCTCTTTATCCAAATAATCACTTGTCAATGAACTGATGGTCTTTACAAATTTTTCCCTGTCTTCAGGATAAGACTGAGAAAATGAATTTGCAGCACAACACATTACAATTAAAATGAATCCCCATTTTTTCATAGTTCTGTTTTTTTAAGTTTCATGGACGCCCATGTTTCTTTATCTCTTACTTCCAATAATTCAAAACCTGCTTTTTGGGCAGCATCTTCCAATTCCGAAACATCGGAAGTGAAAAAACCACTCAAATAAAGTAAACCATTATCGGAACACAATTTTGCGTAATCAGGTAAATGCCTTTTCAGCACATTTTTGTTGATGTTAGCAAGGATCACACCAAAATCTTTTTCTTCGATCGAATCAATATCTCCCAACAGTCCGCGGATCTTTGTGCAGCCATTGCGGGCAGCATTTTCAAGTGTATTTTCTACCGACCACGATTCAATATCCACGGCAAGAAGATCCTTGGCACCTTTTTTCTCTGCCAAAATTGCCAAAACACCTGTCCCGGTTCCCATATCTAGTACTCTTTCAGGGAGTAAGTGTAAATCGAGCAGGAATTGTGACATCAGGTAAGTAGTTTGGTGATGGCCGGTACCAAATGACATTTGCGGTTGGATTACGATCAACTCCCTGTTTGGAAAGTCGTTCGCATCATGAAACGGCGCTATTATGGCCAATCGTGAATCTACCAAAACCGGATCAAAGGATTCTTCCCATGTTGCATTCCAGTTTTGATGCGGAATTTCTTCCAGCTTCCATTCAACCTCAATTTCGGCATTATTGTGAATGCATGTTTCTTTCAAAATGGATGAAACATCGCCAATTTGAACAGGAGCATAAGCCTGTATTCCGGATTCGGTATCTACAAAACTTTCAAAACCCAATTCGGCAAGTTCTGCCACCAAAATATCCGACCAGGGCTCCCTGGGCTCGATATTAACTGTTAATTCAAAATAGTCCATGTTTCTTCAGCTACTAAAACGGAAAAATCTGCAGCTTTCAAAGACGCACCTCCGATCAATCCTCCATCTACATTTTCGCATGCGAATAACGCCTGAGCATTGCCGGGGTTACAACTTCCGCCGTATAAAATGGAAGTATTTTCGGCAAGTTCTTTTCCATACCGTTCTTCTATCCATGAGCGGATTGCCGCATGCATTTCCTCAGCCTGCTCTGTACTTGCCGTTTGGCCTGTACCGATAGCCCAGATTGGCTCATACGCCAACACTACTTTTTCAAAATCTGCAGCAGAAAGATGAAATACGCTTTCCGTCAATTGATTCTTAACATACTCTAAAAAAGTTCCGTTTTGTCTGATTTCCAAAGGTTCACCGCAGCAAAAGAATGGCTTCAATCCATAAACCAACGCTGCATCCAATTTTCCTCTCAAAAAGAGATTGTCTTCGTTGAAATATTCTCTTCTTTCGGAATGACCGATCAAAACAGCATCTACTCCTGCCTCTTTTAATTGCCACATACTTACTTCACCGGTATATGCTCCGGTTTCTTTTGCATATCCGTTCTGTGCACCGACTTTTACCTTAGTCGAAAGTGCTTTGCAGTCACTGACATACAACATAGGTGGGAAAATATAGACTTCTATTTCCGAACCGATGTTCATCTTATTTACTTCATTACATAATGCTTTTGCCTCAGTTTGAGACAAATTC
>CBFGPJ010000402.1:0-3703 GCA_965650615.1 uncultured Fluviicola sp.
TAAAAGTGATGCCGAACCACGCTATGAAAAATCAGGCATTTCGTATGAAAGGCGCTGTACTTTTAGGCGATTCATTAAATATGAGACATCCTTTAACCGGTGGTGGAATGACGGCAACTTTCTCAGATATTCTTTGTCTGAATGGCGAATTGGCAGGAATTGATTTTCAAAATGAAACGAAACTGGAATCCGCCGTTAATGAATATTACAGGAACAGAGGGAAAAATGTAGAGACAATCAACATTTTGGCAAACGCTTTGTACGAGGTATTTACCGATGCTGAATTAAAGGAAGCATGTTTTGAATATTTACAGAAGGGTGGAGAACAAGCTACAGGCCCGCTTTCTATCCTGTCCGGAATAAACAAAAACAAACAATTCCTGTTGAAACACTTTTTTAAAGTGGCGATGCAGCATCCGGTACATTTTATTATTAAACCAGCGAAGCAAATACGCTTATATAAAAATGCAATCAGAATTATTCGTCCGATTTTGAAGGATGAAGACGTTCCGGCAATGATATAATGGAGAAAATAGAACACGAATCGCTTGAAGCAGCAGACTTAAGGAAGCAAAATCATTTGGATTTGGCTTTTGCTTCACAGAGTGCCCTGTCAGATGGTCGTTTTTATTACGAGCCAATGCTGGAAGGACACCCTGAACAATCAGACTTGTCTATTCAATTGGGGAACAAAACATTGCGTTATCCAATCTGGATTTCAAGCATGACAGGCGGTACGTCCGCTGCAGGCCCGATCAATAAAATGTTGGCAAAAACTGCCGGCAAATATGGTTTTGGTATGGGATTGGGTTCCTGTCGCATTATTTTGGAGGACAATACTTATTTCGATGATTTTAACCTGCGCCCGATCCTTGGTGATGCTTCTCCGCTTTATGCCAATGTGGGCATTGCTCAAATTGAACGATTAATAGATAAAGGCCAGGCATCCAAGTTAAAAGTACTGGTAGATAAGCTGGATGCAGACGGCTTGATTGTACACGTCAATCCATTGCAGGAATGGTTACAGCCGGAAGGCGATCTAATTCAACGTTCTCCGCTTGTCACAATTAAGCAGTTGTTGAATGAAATTGACACCAATATCATTGTGAAAGAAGTTGGGCAGGGCTTTGGTCCTGAAAGCATGAGAGAATTACTCAAACTGCCGATTTTGGCAATCGACTTTGCTGCAAATGGCGGAACAAACTTTTCAAAATTAGAGTTGTTACGTAACGAACCATTGAAAGCTCATTATGAAGATATTATTGCTTTGGGGCATTCTGCTTCCGAAATGGTTGATTTTTTAAATACGGCAATCCAGGAACTGGGATCCGAACGTAAGTGTAATAACGTGATTATAAGTGGTGGGATAAAAAACTTTTTGGATGGTTATTATTTAACCTCTAAGGCAAGCATCCCTGCTATTTATGGTCAGGCAGCGCCATTCTTAAAACACGCAAATGAATCACAGGAAGCCCTGGATACATTTGCCGAAATCCAGATAAAAGGATTACTGATGGCTCAGAAATTTTTAAAAATAAGGTAAATGGTACAAATAGAGGGGTTCTCGAAAAAGAACAAGCAAGAGAAGTTGGAAACAATTACAAAATTTTTTAAGTATCCTGAGGAAGCGATGGAAACATTTAAAAGTTTTGACCACCCGGAGGTTGCTGTTCAGGAAGTAATTAATGAGTTTAGTGAAAATACCATATCCAATTTCCACTTACCTTATAGCATTGCTCCGAACTTTTTGATCAATGGGAGAACATTTGCTGTTCCAATGGTGATTGAAGAAAGTTCTGTCGTTGCTGCTGCTTCAAACAGCGCGAAGTTCTGGTCTGCTTTTGGAGGATTTCATACAGAGATTGTTGATACCGAAAAAGTAGGACAAGTTCACTTCTTGTGGCACGACGACATTGAAAAGCTGATCAATCGTTTTGATGAGCTAAAACAGCTTTTCCTGAACGGTTCAGAAGATATTACCGTAAATATGCGTAAACGTGGCGGTGGTATCAAGGATATCGTTCTAAAAGACCTTTCAGATAAGGAACCCGGATTAATGCAGTTGTTTGTCACTTTTGAAACGAAAGATTCAATGGGTGCAAATTTCGTAAACTCCTGTTTGGAACGATTTGCCGAAATATTCCGAAACTGGCACCAAAACCAAGCGGACTTAAAAGAGGACGGATTGGAGATCATTATGTCCATTCTCTCTAACCTTACACCGAATTGTGTGGTTAAGTGCTGGGTGGAAACGGATGTGAAGAACCTGGATGGAATTGTTCCGGGTGTTTCCGGGAAGGAATTCGCAAAAAAATTCCATACTGCCGTGAGAATTGCACAAGTAGATCCTTATCGTGCAACAACACATAACAAAGGGATTTACAATGGTATTGACGCAGTTGTATTGGCTACAGGAAATGATTTCAGAGCGGTTGAAGCTTGCGGCCATGCGTATGCAAGTATGAACGGTACTTATACTTCCTTAACGAACTGTACGATTGAGAATGACATTTTCCGTTTTGAGCTGACTTTACCGATCGCTTTGGGAGTAGTTGGCGGATTGACGAACTTACACCCGCTGGTGAAACTGTCACATGAATTGTTGGATTTCCCGAATGCAAGAGAATTGATGGGAATCGCAGCAGCAGCAGGATTGGCAAACAACTTCGGTGCGGTGAAATCATTGACAACAACCGGAATTCAGCAAGGACATATGAAAATGCACTTGTTCAATATCATGAATCAATTGGAGGTGAAAAAAGAAGACCGGGATAAAATCGTAGCTTACTTCAAAGACAAAAACGTCTCTGTATCTGCAGTTCGTACATATGTTGAATCTCTTCAATTGGTTTAATTGACAGTTCCGGAAAATAGTATAACGACCTATAAGGCATCAGGAAAACTGATGCTTTTTGGTGAATACCTGGTTCTGAATGGATCAGACTGCCTGGCTTTTCCCTTAAAATTCGGACAAACACTTTCGGTAGAAAAGTCTGATGAACTTATCTGGGAAAGTTATGCCAAACACGGAAGATGGTTTTTTGCTTCTATGAGCAATGATTTTACTGTTCTGGAAACCAATAACGAAGATGCAGCGGAAATTTTAAGACGCTTGTTTTTGGTGATAAGAACGGAAAAACCCGATCTTGATTTCAAACAAAAATTTAAGTCAGAAGCGAATTTTGAATTGAATTGGGGCCTTGGTTCCAGTTCTACGTTGATCAGCTTATTGAGCCAGTGGTCGGGCGTCGAAGCGAAGAAACTGCTTGATGTATCTTTCGGCGGATCAGGTTACGATGTAGCTTGTGCAACAGCGGCAGGTCCGATTATCTATGCGAATGGAAAAGTTAAAAAGGAAGTAAATCTCCCGGAATCAATAACGGATAAATTGTTGTTTGTCTATTTGGGGAATAAGCAAAACTCACGGGAAGAAATAAAACGCTTTAAGGACAGGAAGGTTGATCAGCATCACATTGATACTATGAATGCACTGATCTCAAATGCATTACAAACGGATAAAATCGAAGTGTTTGAGCAGCAATTGGATCTTTCCGAAGAGTTAATTTCTTCAATAATAGGGACTGCTAAATTAAAACAGCGTTTATTTGCAGATTATTCCTACAGCATCAAATCGTTGGGTGCATGGGGAGGAGATTTTTTTCTTGCAACGTACAGAGATCTGAAAACGGCAAAAAACTATTTT
>CBFGPJ010000403.1:0-3701 GCA_965650615.1 uncultured Fluviicola sp.
AAATTGTTTTCTCGCATACGACACAGGATCTCACTTTTTTAGTAGTAATTGAATTCATTTTCAGGGCTTTCTTATTTAATTTAAGAAAAAAGTTGATTTGAAGCAAGCCAAATAGTAGTTTTCAAAAAATTAACCGTTAAAAACACTTAGAGGTACTGTTTATCAATGTTTCAAACATTTACGAAAGAAATAATCTCTAACTTTTGATAAGTGTTGCGTAACGGTTAAAAACCTTTAGATCCCCGGAAATAAAGGGAAACACATTTGAAACAAAAAACCCTCCCGAGTTTCGGAAGGGTTCATACGATCAATACGATCTTATTACTTCGCAAGCAGGTTTCTCCAGCTTACTTTCTCTTCAATCTTTGCTCTTAACTCTGAAATAGCCACACGCTCCTGCTCCATCGTATCGCGATCACGGATTGTTACTGTATTATCTTCCAAAGTCTGGTGATCCACCATCACACAATAAGGTGTTCCGATCGCATCTTGTCGGCGGTAACGTTTTCCCGGAGAATCTTTCTCATCGTATTGACAATTAAAGTCAAAACGCAGGTCATTCAAAATCTCCGTCGCTTTTTCCGGCAGACCATCTTTTTTGGTCAACGGCATAACTGCTACTTTATACGGAGCCAATTGTGCCGGCAAACTCAATACCACACGCTCAGAACCGTCTTCCAGTTTTTCATTCTTGTAGGAGGCACTCATGACTGCCAGGAACATCCGGTCCAAACCTACAGATGTCTCAACAACATACGGAACGTAGTTTTGATTCAATTCCGGGTCGAAATACTGTAGTTTCTTCCCTGAAAATTGCTCGTGTTGTTTCAAGTCGAAATCTGTTCTCGAGTGTATTCCTTCCAGTTCTTTGAAACCCATCGGGAAATCAAATTCGATATCACAAGCCGCGTTTGCGTAGTGTGCTAACTTAATATGATCGTGCTCACGGTAATAGTTCTCACCCAAACCAAGTGCTTTGTGCCATTTCAAACGGGTTTCTTTCCAGTGGTTGTACCATTGCATTTCTTCTCCCGGACGTACAAAGAACTGCATTTCCATTTGTTCGAATTCACGCATACGGAAAATAAACTGGCGTGCCACGATCTCGTTTCTGAAAGCTTTACCGATCTGAGCAATTCCAAACGGAATTTTCATACGTCCGCTTTTTTGAACGTTCAGGAAGTTCACAAAAATTCCCTGTGCTGTTTCAGGACGCAAATAAATGGTAGCAGCATCTCCTGCAACAGAACCCAATTCGGTAGAGAACATCAGGTTAAACTGGCGCACTTCTGTCCAGTTTCTTGAACCACTGATCGGACAAACAATTTCCAGGTCTTCGATCAATTTCTTTACTCCTTCGAGGTCATTGTTTTCCAAAGTAACACGCATCCGGTCTTCGATCTCTTTGATCTTTTCCTCATTGCGCAATACATTCGGATTGGTAGAACGGAATTGAGCTTCATCAAAAGCATCTGCAAATTTCTTTGCTGCCTTTTCCACTTCTTTATTAATCTTCTGACGGATTTTTTCGATGTGTTCTTCGATCAATACGTCTGCACGGTATCTCTTTTTTGAATCTTTATTATCGATTAACGGATCATTGAATGCATCCACGTGACCTGAAGCTTTCCAGGTTGTTGGGTGCATGAAGATCGCCGCGTCAATTCCCACAATATTATCATTCATCTGTACCATGGATTTCCACCAGTACTGTTTGATATTATTCTTCAATTCAGAGCCCAGCTGACCATAATCATACGTCGCAGCCAAACCATCATAAATTTCAGATGAAGGAAAAACGAATCCGTACTCCTTCGCGTGAGAAATAACTTCTTTTAATAAATCTTCTTTCTGTTCCATGGCCGCAAATTTAGTTGAAATATCTTTTTAATTGCGAATTGCTGGTCCTAAAAACAGTAGGGGCATCTTGGTTAAATCAAGACGCCCCTACTGTTTCATTCTATTCTTTTTACTTTTTTGAACTGCAGACGAAATCTGTCGTTGGGATTCCCGCCTTTTTAATTGCTCCGAATCCTCCAGCAATGTCTATTAAGTTTTTAAATCCTTTTTGCTTCAATAAGGAAATTGCGATCACACTGCGGTATCCACCTGCACAATGCACGTAATACGGATTATTCGGCTTCAGATTACCCAGGTTCTCCAACATAAAGTCCAAAGCAACGTGCTCTGCATGTTCCAAATGCTCCGCTTCATATTCTCCCGGCTTACGAACATCGACAACCGGAAGAGAATCAATTTTGTCCGCAATGCTTTCAGCGGTAACAGATTCAATAGTCTCAACCGGTTCTCCGGCTGCAATCCATGACTGCATTCCACCTATTAAATATCCGACACAATTATCATAACCTACACGTGCCAAACGCATCACCGTTTCTTCTTCTTTTCCTTCAGGAACAACCAATACAATCGGTTGATTGATATTCTCGATCAAAGCTCCCACCCACATCGCAAAAGTTCCGTTCAATCCGATAAACAAACTGTTGGGAATTGCTCCTTTGATGTATTCATCCTGGTTGCGTACATCCAGAACCAATACGTTCTCACTGATCAATCTTTTTACTTCATCCACGCTTAATGCAGTATTTCCTTTCGAGATCACTTCATCAATCGACTCATAACCATTTTTGTTCATCATGGCATTCTTAGGGAAATACTGAGGTGGAGGTAAAATTCCTTCCGTTACTTCCTTGATAAACTCCTCACGTGTCATATTTGCACGCAAAGCATAATTGGTCTGTTTCTGCTCACCCAAAGTACCAACCGTTTCAGAGCTCATATTTTTCCCGCATGAACTCCCCGCACCATGTCCCGGATACACTGTTAATGAATCCGGTAAAGTCATAATCCGGTTTCGCAACGAGTCAAATAACATTCCTGCAAGGTCATACTGGGTTAAATCTCCTTTAATTGCCAGATCCGGTCGGCCAACATCTCCAAGGAATAAAGTGTCTCCTGTAAAAATCGCCGTTTCCTTACCGTTTTCATCCAGTAACAGGTACGTAACAGATTCCGGTGTGTGTCCCGGAGTATGCAATACTTTTATCGTTACCTTGCCAACTTTGAATTCCTGGTTATCAGCAGCAATGATACTTTCAAAATTTGTTTTCGCAGTAGGACCGTAAACGATCTTCGCTCCTGTGCGTTTTGCCAGGTCTACGTGCCCCGAAACAAAATCCGCGTGGAAGTGTGTTTCGAAAATGTATTTGATGGATCCCTTCCATTCCTTCGCCAGATCCAGGTAAGGCTGAACTTCTCTCAATGGATCGATCACTGCTATTTCTCCTTCGCTTTCAATGAAGTATGCCGCTTCGGCTAAACATTTGGTGTATAATTGTTCTATGCGCATGTGTGTATTTTTATAGAACAAATTTCGGGTTTTTTTTGAAGCAAAAAATGACTTTGCTCATAAGAAATCGAAAAGTTGCCTTCGACTACGCTCAGTCAGCTTTTCAAGCCAAGCTTAAACTATGTCGTTTTCGATATGCTCCGCTATTCAACTGACTGCCTTGTGAACTTTTGGACTGATTTTTGATTTTTCCGGTTCAGTTCGCAAAATTGCACTATTTTTAAACCCAAATAATTGAATATGAAAAAAGGACTTAAGTACATTTCAGCATTGATGCTTTTATGTATTACTACCACTTCGCTTTTAGCACAAAAAGTTGAACTTCCCAAAGATG
>CBFGPJ010000404.1:0-3697 GCA_965650615.1 uncultured Fluviicola sp.
ATCCAGTTTTGCAAAAATTGATACACACGCGAAAATCTTTATTCTTGGAGATATGCGTGAAATGGGGGACGATGCTCCAATGGTACACGAAGAAGTAATCCAACAAACGATCGATCTCCGCTTAAGCGGGTTCTTTATCGGCGAAGAATTTTTGAAATTTAAGGGAATGCATCCAAATGCGATCTTTTTGAAATCGACGGAACCATTGATCGAGCATTTTACACAAAATCCACCTGCAGATTTATTGATTTTATTGAAAGGGTCGAGAGGAATTTCTTTGGAAAAAGTCATCCCATATTTGTAGAAATTGAAAACTGATGTAATAACGCAATATTACGTCACGGAATTTCTCTAAAACAAGAAGGAGCCTGATACATCACGCGCCTACATATAAAAATTGACATAAAAAAACGGGATGAAATGTTCATCCCGTTTTTTTGCTTTGTAATGGCCAATTAATCAGCCAAAATATTTCTTGAAATAACGATCTTTTGTACTTCAGAAGTTCCTTCGTAAATCTGAGTAATCTTCGCGTCACGCATTAAGCGCTCCACATGGTACTCTTTTACATATCCGTAACCTCCGTGGATCTGAACTGCCTCAACTGTTTGTTCCATTGCTACTTTTGAAGCGTACAACTTCGCCATTGCAGAAGATTGATCAAAGTTTCGTCCTGCATCCTTGTCAGCAGCAGCACGGTAAACCAACAAACGAGCAGCTTCAATTTCAGTAGCCATATCAGCAATCTTAAATGCAATTGCCTGATGTTTGTAGATCTCTTTACCAAACGCTTTACGCTCTTTCGAATAAGCAGCAGCCAATTCAAAAGCTCCGGCAGCAATTCCCAATGCTTGTGCAGCAATCCCGATACGACCTCCTGACAATGTTTTCATCGCGAATTTAAATCCGAATCCATCTTCACCGATACGGTTCGCTTTTGGAACTTTCACATCATTAAATAATAAG
Organism: uncultured Fluviicola sp.; assembly: GCA_965650615.1. Classification (GTDB taxonomy): domain Bacteria; phylum Bacteroidota; class Bacteroidia; order Flavobacteriales_D; family Crocinitomicaceae; genus Fluviicola. The sequence goes on from CBFGPJ010000404.1 coordinate 967, forward strand.
GTATGTGTATCGCTTCCGCGGATCCCTAATTTATCTTCTTTGGCACCAACAATGAAACCTTCCATTCCCCTTTCGATGATCAGGGCATTGATTCCTCTGTGACCAAGCTCAGGATTTGTTTGTGCTATTACGATATAAGTAGAAGCTGTTGAACCGTTTGTAATCCAGTTCTTGGTTCCGTTTACCAGGTAGTAATCTCCCATATCAACTGCCGTTGTACGTTGAGAAGTTGCATCAGAACCAGCTTCCGGCTCAGACAAACAAAATGCTCCGATCTTCTCTCCTTTTGCAAGTGGAGTAAGGAATTTTTGCTTTTGTTCTTCACTACCGAACTTTTCCAATCCCCAACAAACAAGGGAATTGTTTACTGACATACAAACTGAAGCTGAAGCATCTACTTTGGAAATCTCTTCCATTGCAAGCACATAGGACATTGTGTCCATACCTCCACCTCCATATTTCGGGTCAACCATCATTCCTAAGAATCCAAGTTCACCTAGTTGTTTCATTTCTTCAACAGGAAATTTTTGATCTCTATCCCGATCTATAACTCCAGGTTTTAATACGTTTTGAGCGAAATCACGCGCAGCTTCTTTTACTGCTTTTTGTTCTTCTGTCAATTCGAAATTCATCTGTATCGCAGTTTATTTTATATTTGTTCAGGAGACAAATGTACCGATAAAAACTTAATTTTCGTCTTTTATGAATTCATTCCAAATAATCGGCTTAATGTCAGGCACTTCATTGGACGGAGTCGATGTAACTTATGCAACATACACGAAGATTTCTGACAAGAACTGGGAATTTAAACTTCATGCGTCTCACACCTTTCAATTCCCTGAAATTCTGCTCTCAAGCCTGCATGAAGCCAGTAAATTATCAGGTTCACAATTGATGACACTGGACCATGATTTGGGCATCTTTTTCTCCGGTTGCATCAATCAATTCATGATGGACAATACCATTTCCAAAGAAGGAATCGATGCAATCGCATCTCATGGACAAACGATTTTCCACCAACCTGCACGAGGCTTTACAACACAAATCGGAAATCCTGCTGTTATAGCAGTGAAAACGGGCATCAAAACAATTGGCGATTTCAGAACAAAAGATGTGCTTTATGGCGGGCAAGGAGCACCGTTGGTTCCAATCGGTGATCAATACTTATTCGGATCAAAAGCAGATGGTTTTATAAACATTGGAGGTTTCGCCAACATCAGCTTCGAAGAAAAAGGAATTGTACAGGCATACGATATTTGCCCGGCGAATCTTCCGATGAACAAACTTGCACGCTCCAAAAACCTGGAATATGATAAAAACGGAAACCTCGCCAGAGCAGGTGAATTGAATTATTTCCTGCTGGATTTATTAAACAGCCTGGAATATTACAAAGAAGAAGGACCGAAATCACTCGGAACAGAATGGCTGGAGCAACACTTCTACCCGCTTCTGAAATTCGATAAAGACATTGAAAATAACCTGGCAACTGTTGTTGAACATATCGCTATTCAAATTGGAGAACTTTGTACCAAAAAAGAATTGAAACGTGTTATGATCACAGGTGGAGGAGCAAAGAATACGTTTTTGATCGAACGCTTGAAGCGCTACTATACAGGCGAAATCATTTCGGTAGAGGGTGAACTGATTGATTATAAGGAAGCTTTAATTTTTGGATTATTGGGAGCTCTGAACCTGAACAATGAACCAAACTGCATTTCCAGTGTTACCGGGGCATCCAAAAACGTCATAGGCGGAGTTCATCATTTACCGTAGGATTCCTCTTACACACAATTAATACCGGAGAATTCAGCCGATTTCTTATGCCGAAAGAGCAATAATGCATACTTTTGCGTCTCAATATTTGAATAGTTCAACGAATAAGTTATATGAAAGATTTACTTCACAAGTTTGAAAATAAGCGCCCGGAAATCGTTTTCGAGTGGAAAGATGCTGAAACTGAGGCAGAAGGATGGGTAGTTATCAACTCGTTACGTGGCGGAGCTGCCGGAGGTGGTACACGTATGCGAGTGGGCTTGGACAAACGTGAAGTAGAAAGTCTTGCTAAAACAATGGAAGTGAAATTCACTGTTGCAGGACCTCCGATCGGCGGAGCGAAATCCGGAATCAACTTTGACCCGAAAGATCCGCGCAAAGAAGGTGTTTTGAGACGTTGGTACGCAGCTGTCACACCGCTTTTGAAGCATTACTATGGAACCGGTGGCGATTTGAATGTTGATGAAATTCACGAGGTGATTCCAATTACTGAAGATTGTGGAATCTGGCATCCGCAGGAAGGTGTTTTTAATGGCCATTTTCAGCCGAGAGAAGCCCAGAAGATTAATCGTATCGGGCAGTTGAGACAAGGTGTTTTGAAAGTAATTGAAGACAAACAATACAGTCCGAGTGTAGAAAAAAAATATGTGGTAGCGGATATGATCACCGGATTCGGTGTTGCTCAATCTGTTGCACATTATTATGATATTTGGGGCGGAAACCTGGAAGGTAAAAAAGTGATCGTTCAGGGTTGGGGAAATGTTGCTTCAGCTGGAGCATATTACCTGGCACAAGCCGGAGCTAAAGTGGTTGGAATTATCGACCGTGTTGGTGGTTTAATTAATGAAGATGGATTTTCTTTCGAAGAGATCAAGCACTTATTCCTGACAAAAAACGGAAACGAGATCATTCACCCCGATTTAAAGTCATTTGACGAGATCAATTCCAGAATATGGGA
>CBFGPJ010000405.1:0-3687 GCA_965650615.1 uncultured Fluviicola sp.
GCGACGTTTGAATGTACTTCTGCTCCTGGTTTTTCAATTCTTTAAACGACTGAAAAACGACTGATTCTTTTGTTTCAATGGCATTTTCAATAAATGCTGAAATTTCTGCCCGGGTAAGACCGCTTGTATCATAGATACTGTCGCCTTTTTTCTCAAAAAATTCCTCCGATGAATTCCATCCATATAGACGTACAAACCCTTCATTTACCCACGAAATAGTTCCATGAGGATTGGTGATCGTAATTCCATTATTCGTATTACTGGCAACAATGGATAAACGTTCCAGTTCTTTGTTCTTGGAAAGAATCAATTTACTGGAAGAAACGCGGTCCTTGTAACGCACATAAATAAAGACCAGTAAAGCAACCAACAGCGCAATACTCCCGATTAACAGGTTTAAAATCACCACCTGATTCTCACTATTATCATTTTGAAGTTTTTTGTTCTTGTTCAAAATGGCAATTTCTTCATTTTTCTTATTTAAATCATACAAAAACTGCAAGCGTACAATTTCTTTTGCATTTTCCTGGTTCGTGTATTTTTCGTTTTCCTTATTGTACCTTACCCTGTAATCATAAGCAGCTTTGTAATTTCCTTTCAAGCGCTCCAGTACAGAACGGTATTCATAATAATTTTTGTACTCCGTTAAATATTGAAATTGGTGAATATAGTCCTTATACTTAAGCAGCAATTGCTCTGCCTCATCTAATCTTTTGCTTTCCAGGTAAGCTTTTATTAAAAGCCTGCAATTCGCAAAGATGTAATAGGTCATTTTTTTCTCTACATAGAATTTCCGGGCAAAATCGAGGTATTTTTTCAAACTATCGACCTGTCCTTCCAATCCGTAAGCTTCACCATAATTGGAATAGCCAACTATGTAGTTCATCGTATCTTTTAAAATCCGGGATTCCTTAATACAATCCAACGCATACTTCCTGCTCAATTCCAGGTCATTCCGTTGTTTCCTGACCTGATAATACATCAGGTACAAATTGGACAAGTTGTTGTAACCGGATGAAAGATAATGCTTCACCTTCTTTGCTTTGGCTTCAAATAAAATCGATTTATAGATGATTTCGGCCTGATCCAGGTACCAAATGCTTTTTTTCTCAAGGCCATAGTCTGTCAAGCAGTGCCCGATATAACTTTTACAGCTTAGATACTGATCTGTATTTTTGATCAATTGAAACTCTCTCATCCCCCGTTCGAAATGATTCCGGGCTCTTAGAAAGACTTTCAAATCCTTAAAAATCAAACCGATCGTCTTTTCACTTTCACCGATTAGCTGGTGATCTTTCATCCTGTCTGCTATGGAGAGTGCCTGGTATGCAAAATTAATTGCCGATCTGAAATTACCGGTTTGTTGCTCATAAACACACAAACGGGTCAGCACCTTGTGTTTCAGAGCTTTGTTTTTATTGGTTTCCTCCAATTCATTTACAGTGGTTAGAATCTGAATGCTCGAATGAATGTCTGAATCCCTGATTTCCTCTGCCCGATCGAGCATCCTGGAGATGGATCTGTTGTTTTGGTCAACCTTACCCGCAAACAAAACACTCCCTTTCAGGAAAATAAGTAATGTAAGTAACCCGGATTTGAAATTTCTCCTAACCATTTCTCCAGATTTGAAGCCCATAAGTTTGAATCACAACTATTTAAAGGTGAAATTAGGGAATATTTCCCAAGTATAAATTAAATCGATTCCAAAAATAAACCGAAAATGAATAGTTTGTGCCTTACACTAAATGAATCAGGCATTTGGCTACTTGTTTTATCTCATTCGATCCATTTATGGTAAGTATTCCTTAAATTCGATGGCAATAAAACTATACTATGAAAAACAAAATTCTCCTCTCTCTCCTTTTCCTTCCGCTTGTTCATTTTGCTCAAGACTCAAAAGGCTCCTGTTCTTCCTTAAAGAAACACACGAATTCGATGATGAAGAGCAATACATTCACCGTTGCTCAAATTGCACAAACGGAACGGTATGATGTTCATTACTACTTTCTGAACCTGAACATGACCAATACTACTACAACATTGTCGGGTTCAGGTGAAATTCACGCAACAGCACTCCAGGACCTGGACACGGCTTTGGTTGAGTTCTTTCAAACCTTTGTAATCTCTTCCATCGAAGTAGACGGAACTCCGGTTACGTATTCACGTCAAAACAGTGCATTGAAGATCCCTGTAAACAAACTTCAGGGAGAAAACTTTGTCATCCATGTAAATTACAGCGGAACTCCACCGAACGCAATAAGCAATCCACTTGGCGGAGGTGGTATGACGAATGCAAGTTCCCCTTCCTGGGGAAACCAGGTTACCTGGTCCTTGTCTGAACCTTTTGCAGCATACGAATGGTTTCCTGCAAAGCAATCCTTAAAAGACAAAGCGGATAGTTGTGCTGTTTGGATCACAGTCCCGACCAATTGTAAGGCAGGCTCCAATGGAGTTCTTCAGCAAGTTGTTGATCTGGGGAATGGAACACATCGTTTTGAATGGAAACACAAACATCCGATCGATTATTACCTCATTTCAGTAGCCGTTGCAAAATACGTAGAATACAATGTGACAGCCAATCCTGCAGGTTCCGGACCGGTATTGATCCAAAATTACATTTACGATAATCCGGCTACACTTCCGAATTTCCAGGACGATATCGATGAGACTGTTGACTTTATGGAATTGTATGCTGACCTGTTCGGACCATATCCGTTTGCCGATGAGAAATACGGTCACTGCATGGCCCCTATTTCAGGTGGAATGGAACACCAAACAATGACTACGCAAGGATTCTTTAATCCGACTTTAACTTGCCATGAATTAGCACACCAATGGTTCGGGGACCATGCAACCTGTTCTTCCTGGGCTGATATCTGGGTAAACGAAGGATTCGCTTCCTATGCGGAATATATTATGCTTGAAAACCTGTATCCGGGAGATGAATTGCAGGATATGCTTGACAGGCATGACGATATTATGTCGCAGTCGGGTGGATCTGTCTGGGTAGAAGATTCTCTCAGTGATGCTGCTATTTTTTCAAGTCGATTGGTTTACAATAAAGGAGCTGCAATTGTTCATACACTTCGTTTCCTGATAAATAACGATCAAACATTCTACAACGCTTTAAAAGCATACCAGACATTGTATGCAGATTCGGTTGCTTCAGGTATTGAATTGGCAGATGTTTTCGAAAACGAAAGCGGCCTGGACCTGTCTGCTTTCCTTGAGGAATGGTATTTCGGGGAAGGTTATCCAACCTATTCAGTGAGATGGAACAACGTGGGAAGCGATTTATTGGTAGAAATCAATCAAACCACTTCTATGCCAGGCGTAACTCCTTTATTTACAAACGACCTGGAGCTGCGTTTCGACAGAACGGGCGTTGCGGATACAACCATCCGTTTCCAAATTACAGGCAATCAAAACCAATTCGTTATTCCGAATGCTTCCAACTATGTGAATATTACGAAAATTGACCCGAATAACTGGATTTGCAATAAATCGAATGGAATTGTGAAAGATCTGAACTTCACAGCAGGAATCGAAGAAATCGCTAACAAATCGCGTATTTCAGTTTACCCAAATCCTTCTAACGGACCAATAACAATCGAAATGGAAACTTCCGGAGATTACAGCCTGGTCTTAATGGATTCCAGGGGAAGTGAGATTATTTCGAAAGAATTT
>CBFGPJ010000406.1:0-3647 GCA_965650615.1 uncultured Fluviicola sp.
ATCAGCCTGCTTTTCACCTCCATCATTTCTTTCGCACAACTAAACATTTCCACGAACTATCGCCAGGATGGTGTTTGGAACGAAGAAACTTCACAATGGGATATTCTATCTACGGATGAAGGAGGTACTTTATTTGAATTCAATAAGGAGCTCACAACTTTCCATCACACAACTGCGAGTATTTCTTCGGATTACTTCATTAGTAAATACGATTACAACGAAGAAGAAGTGAAATACACCATGAACATTAAAAGTGATGTCGGGAATGAATACGAAATGATCATTGACGGGATAAACAATTGCGTGTGCTTTTTTTATTGGAAAGACAGCAAATACTATCTGGTACGGCACACGATAAAAAATACGTGGATCAAAGAGAACTAAACATAATCATTTAACTCTTTTCTATGTGTCCTATGTGAACTAGTGTGGTTAAACAAAAACCACATAGGCACATAGTGCACATAGTTTTTCTTGTTTTGTCTGGCTCATGTCAACATCAAAGACTATTATTTATTTAAATCCTCCAAAGATTAATTAAATGGTAACCCAACAACTTTCAAATTAGCGTACTTTTATCTCATGAAGATCGGAATAATCGGATTGGGGTGGCTCGGACTTCCTCTAGCCAAATCACTATTAAACAAAGGCTTCCTGGTACTTGGAACCACACGTTCCCGTTCTGTGGGGCTTTCCCATGAGCACTTTTCACATGTTCTGTTCGATCCTTTAGTCAAAAAACAAGCGCTTACACCCTACTTCGGTGAACTGGATGTACTCATTCTTGCGTTCACCCCGTCAAAAACAGATGAAAAGGCTTACGCCAAAGATTGTGTCCGAATGCTGGATCTGATTTCTCCTTCCTGTAAAGTAATCCAAATCAGTTCTACAAGTATTTACCCGCAAAGAAACAGTACTTTCAATGAAGTCGACTATCCCGCAGGCTCCGTTAAAACAAACGCGATCGGTTACGCGGAATTGGCTCTCAGTTCCATGCTCAGAGACCGCTTGACCATCATTCGGCTCAGCGGTTTGGTTGGCCCGAAACGCTACCCGGTAACCGCAATGGCCAAATCGGGTAAAACGTACCAGGCAAAAGATCGTGTAAACTTAATTCACCAGGAAGATGCGATCGGTTTGATCGAACATGTGATCCAACAAAAATTATGGAATAAAACCATTAATGGCTGTGCTACCGAACACCCGTTTAAAGGTGAATTGTACACTGCAATGGCTTCTAAACTGGGAATAGACCCACCTTTATTTGAAGACAAAACGCGCTCCGAGCGGATTATTTCGAATCAACTCTCTATTGATCTTGGTTATACGTACATGTATCCGAACCCGACCAATTTTCCGGTTGCTTAAGGTGACTTCGATACGCTCAGCCACCTGTTTATTTCATTCCGCACAATCATCAGGGTGACTGAGCGTAGTCGAAGTCACAGTTTGGTGATCTTGTAAGCCCCGATGTTTACGGTTTTACTTTCTTTTGAAAGTGCAGTTACAATCATATGTACTTCCAGCTTTCCGGCAGTATCGTAACCATTCATTTCCATAAGCATGCCACCTTCCGTGAAAGCTTCATTGGGAATTTGAGACTGGGAAGTTTTATTCATGTTTGCGAAGGTATTACTTACATCAATGCCTGCATCTTTCGTAATCCACACCTCTGTTTTCTTATCTGATTCGATCAGTACTTCTTCACATTTATATCCTAAAATGGTTTTCGTTCTTCCGGTTTTGGTGACTTTCGCCTCCGGTTTCTCTCCCTGGTTCATCTGCTGCTGTTTCATTGCAGCCTCCATTGCTTTGGTAGACATCACCATGGCTGTTTTCTCTTTTTCATTCAGCATGATCATTACTCCATTTTTTGAATCGATAATGGATGACATGAACTGACCCACGGCTTCCATTTTGATCACCTGATCCCCGAAATTGTAATTGATGGTTTGAGATTCACCCGGTTTTTTGGAATTCTCCATTGAATAGGTAACACTGCTTGTAAACGTATAGGAAGCCTGGTACTCTCCGGATGCTTCGGGTTCAACCGGTGCAGCCGGTTCAGAAGATTCAGGCGCAGGTGCTGAAGCCGGTGCAGGCTCAGCTTGTTTTGATTTCTTTTCCTCTCTTAAATTACCCCGTTCCTTATTATTTCGTGTCGTATTAAAATCCTGGGCATTGGCCTTTTCTTTGGCAGTGTTCCCAATCGACTTAATCAAACCCTCCTGACCAAAAGTCACTGAAGATAAGAACGATACAATCAATGCAAGTAAAAGTGCTTTCATAACGTAGTATTTACCAGTCAAATGTAATTAAAGGCACAGAACTGATTATCCAAAAAGTGTGGATCTTCCATTTCAGTGTGTGGTTTCCTTACTTAATTGATTCCTAAAACGTCAAGGAGTTCCATTTTCTTACTCCTGGAAACACCGATCTCTTCCTGGTTGGATAAGATTACAGAACCGCCTTCCCCTCGAATGTATTTTACAACCTGGTTCAGGTTTACCAAATGGGAATTGTGCAGACGGAAAAAGAACGGAAAATCCACCAACTGTTTTTCAATTTCTTTCAATGTTTTCGAAACAGTGATCTTGCGCTGATGCAGCACGATAGTTGTATAATTCCCGTCTGATTCACAGCGAATGATCTGGTCTACTTCAATCAGCTCCACTCCATTCAGGGAGGAAATCGGAATTTTCGGCTTTAAGCCCATTCCATTGAGCCCGGAAGATTTCCCTTCCGTCCGTTTCTTTTTAACGCGCTGAACACTTTCTACCAGGTCTTCCGCATCAATTGGTTTTACCAGGTAGTGAACGGCACCCTGTTTGAAGCCTTCCAGGGCATATTCATCGTAAGCCGTAGTGAAAATCACATCGGCCTCTTTATAGGTCAACACATTCAACAATTCAAAGCCATTCATCTTTGGCATTGATATATCAAGAAAGAGCAGGTCCGGCTCTTCGGTATTAATTATTTCGACAGCGTCAATCGGGCTTTGTAATTCTGCAATCACCTCTACATCAGGACAAAACTTTCGAATTAATATAGCAGTAGTTTCTAAACTGTGCCTTTCATCATCAACAATAATTGCACGTAATTTCATATCTAGTTTGGTGTTTCAAAGTACAAGGTAACTAAAGTTCCGATTGCCTGACCATTTTCGTCAATTAAATCTTCAATTTCAAATTCATTCTGTCTTTTCGTCCGCAAAGTCAATGAGCGCAATCGATCCTTCGTAATTTGAAGCCCGACACTTCCCTCCTTCAAAGACCGTTTCCGGTTATTCTCTTTTGCCTTCTCTCTTCCGATGCCGTTATCCTGTACCATCACGTAAAGTCCGCTAAGCTGTTTTTGAAATGAAACACGGATTTTTCCTCCTTCTTCCGTTCGGGGCATCAAACCGTGCCAAATGGCATTTTCAATAAATGGCTGGATAATCATCGGTGGAATCTGACAATCCAATACTTCCTGTCCGTCAATCTGTAAGTCGAAATCAAAATCCTGGTCAAAACGCAGGCGTTCAAACTCCAGGTACAATTTCAATGACTGGATTTCGTCGTAAACCGTAATCATATCCTGGCGGGAATAATTCAGGATCATGCGCAGGAGTTTGGAGAACTTTGCAATGTAATCCGCAGCGTTGT
>CBFGPJ010000407.1:0-3644 GCA_965650615.1 uncultured Fluviicola sp.
TGTTCTTCGAATATACTCTTTATAATGAAAAACAGGAATGTCTTAGTAAAGGGAAAACTACACTGGTTTTTGTTTCGAAGGAAACGATGCGGCCGATCGCTCCGCCAAATGCTTTTGTTGAATTAATGGAAAAACACCATGCTTGAATCGACTTATTTTAAACTGCAATTACCCGAAGAATCCCATTTGAAGGGGTGGCTGACGGAAAGAGCCGGGGAAATCCGTATCGGACAGAATGTTTTGTTCAGAGGAAATTCGGATAACTGGAAAGAAAAGAAGTTTCATATCCTGGGAATTAAAGAAGATATCGGGCCGAGGCTCAATGGTGGTAAAGGAGGTGCTTATGCGGCTTTTGAAGCATTTATTCCTCGTTTTCTGGCAGTGCAGTCCAATCAGTTTTTGAACGGGAACCTGATCTGTATCCATGGATTTATCGATTCAAAGGAACCGATCGATGCCATTTCGAATATGCATGTGGATGATTTGGATTACCTGGTTTCAGATTGGGTAAAACAAATCGTTGATTGTGGTGGCGTTCCGATTGTAATAGGTGGTGGACATAATAATGCGTATCCGATAATTAAAGGAGTTTCCGAATCCAAAAGCCTTGCAATAGCTGTTGTGAACCTGGATCCACATGCTGATACCAGGGCAATGGAAGGGAGGCACTCGGGAAATCCGTTTTCGTATGCGTATGAATACGGTTTTTTGGGACATTACGCTGTTTTAGGCTTGCATGAGTCGTACAACAATCAGTTTATATTGGATAGTTTGCATGAAATGAAGGCTTTTTTTACATTTTATGAATCCTGGCTGGAAAAACCGTTCAAATTTCAGGCAGACATAGATAAGGTTTATGATTCCCACTTTCAAACCGTAATGGGGGTTGAGCTGGATATGGATTCAATTGCCTATATGCCTTCAAGTGCTTATACTCCTTCGGGAATTACGGTGGATCAGGCACGGATCTACATACGGAAAATGGCCTCTCTTGAAAAAGTGTGTTACCTGCATTTACCGGAAGCCGCTCCGAAAAATGAAATGGATGAAATTGTAGTAGGAAAAGCATTGACTTATTTGGTGACAGATTTTGTTAAAGAGTATAAAAAACATCATCATTAATTCGTAATATTGGAATTGTGGCTGCACTCCGGGATATTACCAACAATACTTTTCAATTCGTCAGGGTCTTTTTCCCTTTCGTTCTTCTGGCTCATCATTTAAAGCACAACCTGCTCGCTTTTTTTTATTGGGTCTTCTTGTTTTTCCTGATTTCAGATCGGGTCGGGATTGGTTTTGGCTTGTCTTACCTGTTTTTATCTCCTGAATACCAGGGAAACACCAGCTTTTTTTCGTTCCTGCTGATAGGTTTTTCATTAGGGGGATTAACCATGGCGTTTCATTCGTATTCTTACATGCGTCTGGCTTACCGTTTTCCTTTCCTGGCAATGGTAAATAAGCCTTTTGTCCGGTTTTGTATCAACAACAGCATTATTCCGACTGCCTTTCTCGTGTTTTTTATCATCCGCATTATTCGTTTTCAACGGATGGAGGAATTTGAGTCCTGGCTGAATATCTTTTTGTTTGTTTCCGGGTTTCTGGTAGGCTTTTTTCTCTTTGTGGGAGTTGCTTTGCTTTATTTCTTCCCGATCAATAAGAATTTGTTTGAGTTGAAACGTTACGATGAGGACAAATCGGTGCGTACTACCCGCTGGTTGCGTTTTGGGAAACGGAACCGGATTAAAGTGAAAAGTGCAAACAGGCAACGATTGTATTGGTATGTCGGTCGCGGGCTTCGGATTCAGCAATGCCGTTCCACGAAGCATTATGCACAGTCTTTGCTTCAGTCTGTTTTTGACCAGAACCGGATTTCCACCACCGTTTTCGAAATTGCAACGATTTTCACTTTCATTTTGATCGGGTTATTCGGTGGGAAGACATTTTTGGATGTTCCGGCCGGGATGAGTGTCGTGTTACTGATGACAATTATCCTGATGTTATTGAGTGCACTGCAATCCTGGCTTAGGGTTTGGGCTTATCCCATCCTGATCCTGTGTTTTTTGCTGATGAATTATTTGTCTGAAACAGTCGAACTATTCAAGTTCCAGACCCAGGCTTACGGGTTGTCCTATGATCACCCGGCTGTTTATACCGATTCGACGATTTATGAGATGAGTAAGGACTGGAAAGCGCGTGAAGATGATTACAACAATTACATTGCCTACCTGGAAAACTGGAAAAAACAGACAGGGGAAGAAAAACCATTGCTCGTGGTTGTGAATACATCCGGAGGAGGTTCGCGCAGTGCTTCCTGGGTTTTTCAGGTATTGCGCATGTGTGATTCATTGAGTGATTTCAAGTCTTCCAGGCACATTGCAATGATAACAGGTGCTTCCGGTGGTACGGTCGGTGCCTCGTACTATCGTTCGCTTCTGCTTGAAAATTACCAAACAAAAAAGGTAAATTTCCACGACAAGAAATATTTTGAGGAGATTTCCCAGGATTTGTTGAACAAGTTGTCATTTGCAGCATCTACAAACGATTTGTTCTTTCGCTATCAATCCTCTTTTGAAGATTCCGAATACAGTTATGACCGTGCAATGGCTTTCGAGTCGGATCTGAATGAGAATACGGGACAACGCTTAAACAAACCTCTGAGGTATTACCGTGCATTTGAAAAGAAGGGAATTATTCCCAACCTGATTTTAACACCGTCTGTTGTAAATGACGCGCGAAGGATTATGATCTCATCTCTTGGGTTGAGCTTTTTAATGGATTCTGCTTCACCGGCCCCTGAAACCAATCATGTGCAGGAAAATATTGATATCCATTTGCTGCTGAAAAAACAACACTCGGAAAAATTGCGTTTGTCTTCCGCTTTGAGAATGAATGCGTCCTTTCCATACGTGCTTCCAATGACCAGTTTACCTACTATTCCTGAAATTCAGGTAATGGATGCGGGTGCAAGAGATAACTTCGGGACAAAGATCACTGTTCAATGGTTGATGAGATTGGAGTCCTGGATTAGTAAAAATACAAGAGGAGTTGTAATTCTTCAGATCCGGGATAATAAACGGATCATGTACAATGAGCAAACCCGTTCCTTCGGACTTTTCGATAAGTTTACAGCACCGGTTTCAAATGTATTTACCAATTTTCCGCGTATCCAGGATTATGACCAGGACGAATTACTCCGTTTGATTACGGATAAATACAATGTTCCTGTTCATACCGTGAACTTGAACCTGAGAGAGTTGATTAAAGACCGGATCAGTCTTTCCTGGCATTTAACCGAGCACGAAAAACTCAAAGTCCTTGAAGCAATTAGGCGTTCTTCGAATGTGAAAGAATTCAAGCGCTACCAGGAGTTTTTGAAAAAGTGAGGCTTCGACTACGCTCAGCCTCCGTTTAATATTTCTATTTTGTTTAGGGGTCAGGAGGTGACTGAGCGTAGTCGAAGTCAATCATGGTCCCACTTCCGTTTCGTTGATCCGGGTGTTTCGTTAATAATCCATCCCTTGGTTTTGGCTTCCCTGAAAAGGAATTTCCTCAATTTGCGCGGATAAAAGAATTTCCAGGTCATACTGCTCCGGGAAAGGTCTCTTGTCACATCTGCAAGTGACAATAAATGATAGCAGGCTGCG
>CBFGPJ010000408.1:0-3643 GCA_965650615.1 uncultured Fluviicola sp.
TATACCGCATATAAATTGTCAACGGTAAATTATGCTGCATGGCGTTGGGCAAGAATGCCTAAAAAGAAAGCTGTCTTTGTTTCGGGGGGAATTGCCTGGACCTATCAGCTTTCGGTAGAGATCCTGGATGGTTTTAGTGCGGAATGGGGTTTTTCCTGGGCAGATCTGACAGCCAATACGGCCGGTATAGGTTTGTTTATCGGTCAGCAACTGGCTTGGGACGAACAACGTTTTCAGCTCAAATTCGGATATAAACCTTCACCGTATGCCGCTATCCGTCCGAATACACTAGGGTCTAATTTTTCCGAACGCTTATTGAAAGATTACAATGCACAAAGTTATTGGTTGTGTGTTGCTCCGGGAACCTTCTTCAAGGAATCGAAATTTCCGAAATGGATCCAGATCGGTTTTGGTTACAGTATTGATGCAAAGCTAAACGGAGATTTAAACACATATACGGATTTGAATACAGGAAAAAGTTACTTTGCAAAACAGGAGTATGCGATTTCCCTCGATGTGGATTGGTCACAACTTCCCATTAAAAAGCCGTGGTTAAAAAAGGTGCTGAAACCTCTGAACGCAATTAAAATACCTTTCCCTGCGGTGTTTTGGAGGAATGGAGTCTGTTATTTCGGAATGTTTTAAGTAACTTGTATAAAATTTAAGATGGAAGCCAAACTTTTTCTGATTGACAGTCCGAATGGGGAGATACGGGGAAGTTTCGTCTCTTGCGGGGCAGATTCTCCGATCGTATTGATGGCTTGTGGTCACAATGGATTTTATCATTTCGGAATGTTCCCGACCATTCAATCAATTTTTGCTGAAAACGGGATTTCCTCTGTTGCTTTTAATTACACCCATTCCGGGATTTCCGGAGATGGCGATTATTTCGATGACCTGGAACGTTACAAGACCAATTGTCGCAGACTGGAAGTGGAAGACCTGACTTTTATGGCTAAACAATTAACAGAAAATGTCCTTTTTCATAAATCGAAAAACCTGTTTTTGTTTGGGCACAGCATGGGGGGATTTTCAGCAACTTTTGCGGCAAAATCAATTCAGGATTCCGGGATTGAACTTGCTGGAATTATTTTATTGAATTCCATGAGGACACTGGATGTAAGAACGTCAGAAATCATGGAAGAATGGAAAACGAACGGGGTTTATTTCCGTCCGAATATGCGTACGAAGCAGGAATTACCTCAAGGTCCGGAATTTTTAGCTGAAACCCTGGCAAGTGATACCACGTGGAATATGCAAAAAGTGATGGAAAAACTGACAATTCCTTGTTTTGTTGCTCATGCGGTAGATGATGAATCGGTCCCGTTTGAACATAGCCGGACCATTTTCTCGTGGGTATACAAAAACAATTCCCACAATGCCTTTTTGCCGATTCCGCGCGCAGGACATACATTGAATACCACCCACCCGATGAAACGGGATTCGGAAGAATTGCGGTTTTTCTGTGAACAGGTGGTGAATTGGATAAAACAGTAAGGGCGGAAAATCTTCCGCCCTTACTGTTTTATATTTTTTTATATTTTCTTGAAAATCACCGTAGCAATGTGCCCGCCGAACCCGAAAGTGTTACTCATGGCATAGTTGATCTCTTTGCTTTTTCCTTTTCCTAAAGGGAAATCGTACAAGTCTTTGAAATCCGGTTCGATCTCTGTAGTATTGATTGTAGGAGGAACTACCGAATCCCGGATTGCAAGAATACAGGAAATGGCTTCCACCGCTCCGGCTGCTCCAAGTAAGTGACCTGTCATCGATTTCGTTCCTGAAACGCTTAAGGTTGGCCTCTCCCCGAATACGCGTCTCAACGCGATCAACTCACTGTTATCTCCCTGCGGAGTGGAAGTTGCGTGCATATTCACGTAATCAATTTGGTCCGGACCAATTTCTGCATCGCGCATCGCTTCTTCCATTCCCAGGACCGCACCATCACCTTCCGGATGCGTTCCTGTTAAGTGGTAAGCATCAGCAGCCATTCCGCCACCGACAACTTCCGCATAGATCTTTGCACCTCGTGCAACAGCGTGTTCGTACTCTTCCAGGATAATTGCTCCGGCACCTTCACCCATTACAAAACCATCACGTGTTACGTCAAATGGACGGGAAGCTGTTTCGCAAGAGTCGTTGCGCTTGGATAAAGCCTGAGCAGAAGAGAATCCACCGATTGCAGCTTCGTTGATAGCAGCTTCGGATCCACCGGTAATGATCATATTTGCTTTTCCCCATTTGATGTAGTTAAACGCATCGATCATCGCCGTATTTGAAGTTGCACAGGCAGAAACCGCACAGTAATTGATTCCGCGCAGACCATACTCCATGGAAATAATCCCGGAAGCAATATCCACCAGGATTCGAGGGATAAAGAATGGAGTAAAACGCGGAGTTCCGTCACCGGCACAATATTCCTTCATTTGGTCCTGGAAAGTTTGGATTCCGCCATTTCCGGATCCCCAGATGACCCCAATACGGTCGCGGTTCAATTCCTCGAAATTAATTCCCGCATCTGCAACTGCTTCGCGAACTGCAACCAATGCATATTGAGAAAAGGGATCGTATTTTCTGATTTCCTTTACATCAAAATGATCTGCAGGATTATATCCTTTCACTTCACAGGCGAAAGTTGTTTTGAATTTGGATGTGTCAAATTTGGTAATAGGTGCAGCACCGCTTTTACCTACTTTCATGTTGTTCCAAAAATCCGGAACGTTATTTCCGATGGGTGTAAGGGCCCCCAATCCGGTAATTACAACTCTTCTTGTCATAACAATGTGTTTCGATTAACTGTGCAAATTTATATTCTAAAAGGTTACTTCGACTCCGCTCAGTTACCTTTTTGTTTAAAAACTCAAGGGGTTATGATGGGTTGAATAGTCGTTATGCGTCCAGCAGGTACCTAAATTGAAAAGTGGCCGAGCGTAGTCGAAGCCCATTCTCATTATAAAAACCCTAGTTCGAGTTTCGCTTCTTCGCTCATCATATCCTTGTCCCATGGCGGATCGAATACAATGTTGACGTGTGCTTCGGTGACTCCTTCAACACTTTCCACTTTTTCCTTCACGTCCTTCGGAAGCGATTCTGCTACCGGGCAGTTCGGAGAAGTTAGTGTCATATCAATTTCTACAACTCCTTCCTTTGAGATCCGGACTTCGTAGATCAACCCCAATTCGTAGATATCAACCGGGATTTCGGGGTCGAATATGGTTTTTAGTATTTCAACTATTTTATCTTCTAAATGTTCCATCTTATTTTGCTAATGAGGACAATGCCAGTAATTTGATTTTTTTGACCATACTCAGCAATCCGTTTGCCCGGGTTGGTGAAAGATGTTCCTGTAATCCGATGTCTGATATGAAATGAAGATCACTTTTTACAATGTCTTCGGGTGTTTCGTTATCCAAAACGCGGATCAGTAAACCAATAATTCCTTTGGTGATGATCGCGTCTGAGTCTGCTGTTAAATGAATTTTATCGTTATCAATGCGTGCGTCAAGCCAAACACGGCTCTGGCATCCTTCAATCAATCGGTCTTCCGTTTTTTTGTCGGGATCGATTAAAGGCAGCTCTTTTCCAAGTTCAATGATGTATTCGTATTTTTCCATCCAATCGTCGTAGATGGCGAATTCGTCAA
>CBFGPJ010000409.1:0-3643 GCA_965650615.1 uncultured Fluviicola sp.
CACCACCCGACGACCCCGACTTACCAGCCCAGTCTTGTGTATGTTTCGAAAGACGACAATGAATTGAAAAAAGCAAGATTGAAGTCCAATGATGGAACGGTATCTACATTTACGATGACAAAATTTACTTCAAATCCGGCAATCGAAGACAGCAAGTTTGTATTCGATAAATCGAAATACCCAGGGTACACGGTGGTGAAGGATTAATCAAAATTGATCATATAAAAAACGGTCGTCTCGGTTTAACCGAGACGACCGTTTTTTTGTTTTATATCGGCAATTTTACGTATGGACGCGATGCTTCGCGTCCATACAAAATCCTTACGACAATGGTATCCACAAAAAATCCCCTAGGCTTAGCCTGGGGGATTTTATATATTATGAAATAAAAATCTGCGAATATCTGCGTTCCTCAGCGGGAAACGCTATCAAAATTCATACAATTCGATCAATGCCTGTTTGAATCTTTCTGCAGGAAGGAATTGTTTTTCCAATGCTACTGCAAATGGAACAGGTGTATCTAAAGATGCTACACGCTTAACCGGAGCATCCAGCGAGTCGAAGCAATTTTCATTGATTAAAGCAACCAATTCTCCTCCGATTCCACCTGTCATACAATCTTCATGTAATACAATCACTTTTCCTGTTTGACGAACAGCATCGTAGATTGTTTCCGTATCCAAAGGAAGTAACGTTTTTAAGTCAACCAGGTTTGCAGAAATCTCCGGATGTGCGTCTAAAGCTTCCATTGCCCAGTGAACTCCTAGTCCGTAGGTAATGATCGTTAAATCGTCTCCTTTGCGAACGTAACCTGCCTTTCCGATTTCTGTCGTGTAGTAGTCGTCATGAATATCTTCACGAATGCTTCTGTAAAGGTATTTATGCTCGAAGAACAATACCGGGTTCGGATCTTCGATAGACGCATTCAATAATCCTTTTGCATCTCCGGGGAAAGCAGGATAAACAACTTTCAATCCCGGAGTATGGAAGAACCATGCTTCATTACTTTGGCTGTGGAAAGGTCCGGCTGCAGTGTTTGCTCCGGTAGGCATACGAACTACAACATCTGCATTTTGACCCCATCTCCAATGTATTTTTGCTAAATTATTGATGATCTGATTGAATCCGCAAGTCACGAAGTCTGCAAACTGCATTTCAACAACAGCCTTCATTCCCGCAATTGACAAACCTAATCCTGCTCCAACGATTGCTGATTCGCAGATTGGTGTATTGCGAACACGTCCTTTCCCGAATTGCTCTACAAAACCCTCAGTGACTTTAAAAGCACCACCGTATTCAGCAATATCCTGTCCCATGATCACTAAATCAGGATAACGGACCATGCTTTCTCTCAACGAATCTGATACAGCATCGATTAAACGTTTTTCAGTTTTCGCATCGCTTACCGGGTTAATGACGGTTTGAGTGAACGGAGCATAAACATCGTCCAGTTCTCTTTGAAGATCTGCTTCGATCGGACCTTCTGCAAATGCAATTTCCAGTCCATTTTGAATTTCATCTTTAATTTCCTGTTGGATCTGAGCGACGGATTCTTCCGTCAAAATACCTTGTTCCAATAAGTATAGCTCGTAATTGGTAACAGGGTCTTTCTTCGCCCATTCATCCTGTATTCCGTCAGGATAATATTTCGTTCCGGAAGCTTCTTCGTGCCCGCGCATGCGGAAAGTCATGCACTCCAATAAGAACGGACGTGGTTTTTGACGGATCGAATCTGCAATTTTACGTACTGTGCGAATGACGTCCAGAATATTGTTCCCATCAACCTGGAACGCATCCATTCCATAACCGATTCCTTTGTCGATGAATTGTTTGCAGCGAAATTGCTCGATACTTGGAGTAGATAATCCCCAACAGTTGTTTTCAACTGCAAAAATTACCGGGAGGTCCCAAACAGCTGCAACGTTCAATGACTCGTGAAAATCACCTTCAGATGCACCACCATCTCCTGTAAAAACGATCGTAGCATTATTGTTTCCTTTTAATTTATTAGCCAGGGCAATCCCGTCAGCAATTCCTAGTTGCGGACCCAAATGGGAAATCATTCCTACGATATTGTAATCTTTCGTTCCGAAGTGGAAAGAACGGTCACGTCCTTTTGTAAAACCCGACATTTTTCCCTGGAATTGGGCAAAAAGCCTGTTTAAAGGAATCCCACGTGTGGTAAAAACGCCAAGGTTTCTGTGCATCGGAAGAATAAATTCCTCTTCCTTCATTGCGTAGGCAGATCCTACGGAAATACCTTCTTGTCCCCAACCGGAAAACCACTTGGAAATTTTCCCCTGACGCAGGAGGATCAGCATTTTTTCCTCAATCAATCGGGGTTTAGCAATCGCTTTATAAATGGTAACAAGCTCGTCATTTTCGAAGCCCGTTCGATCAAAATCAATCAATCGTTTTGTCTTTTCTTTTTCCATATTGAATCTCGCACACAAATGTACTCAATTGCGAATTACGAATTGCGAATTGCGAATTGAAAATCGATGTCAAAAAGCGCGGGTTTTAGGTTTCCCCCTTTGGAGGGGGATTAAGGGGGAGGATAGCTGCACTGTATTAAGAAAAAAACCGCCCCAATTGCTCGAGACGGTTTTCAGGATATTTTATTTTTTCGATTATACCAATCCCTGGTCAATCATAGAATCAGCAACTTTCACGAAACCTGCAATGTTTGCACCTTTCACGTAGTCAACATTTCCTTTTGCATCTTTACCGTATTTCACACAAGCTTCGTGGATAGAAACCATGATTCCGTGTAATTTAGCATCTACTTCTTCAGAAGACCAGCTTAAACGTAAGGAGTTTTGAGACATTTCCAAACCGGATGTTGCAACTCCACCAGCATTAGAAGCTTTTCCTGGAGAGAACAATACATTAGCAGCCTGGAATGCAGCAATTGCTTCCGGAGTAGAAGGCATGTTAGCTCCTTCAGCAACACAGATTACTCCGTTTGCGATCAAAGCTTTTGCTTCGTCACCGTTCAATTCGTTTTGAGTAGCACAAGGCAATGCGATATCAGCTTTAACTTCCCATGGACGTTTCCCGGCAACGAATTTCGCAGAAGGGTATTGTTTTACATACTCTTCGATGCGGCCACGCTTTACGTTTTTCAATTCCATAACGAATGCCAGTTTCGCAGCATCAATACCTTCAGCATCGTGGATATATCCGGACGAGTCAGAAAGTGTAACTACTTTACCACCCAATTGAGTTGCTTTTTCACAAGCGAACTGAGCTACGTTCCCTGAACCGGAAACAACAACCGTCTTCCCTAAGAAAGAATCGTCTTTAGTAGCCAACATTTCTTTTGCGAAGTATACAGTTCCGTAACCTGTAGCTTCCGGACGGATCAAAGATCCCCCCCAGTTACGAGCTTTACCGGTTAATACACCTGTAAATTCGTTACGGATACGCTTGTATTGACCGAACATGTAACCGATCTCACGACCACCAACACCGATATCTCCGGCAGGTACATCCGTATCAGCACCAATATGACGGGAAAGCTCAGTCATGAATGATTGACAGAACTTCATTACTTCGTTATCTGATTTTCCTTTAGGATCAAAATCAGAACCACCTTTACCACCCCCCATTGGAAGAGTTGTCAATGAGTTTTTGAAGATTT
>CBFGPJ010000410.1:0-3642 GCA_965650615.1 uncultured Fluviicola sp.
CCATCAGGATCGGGGAAAAGATATTGGATAAAGCAAAAGATGCTGTTCTTGGAACACGTGATGCGATATTCGGTACACAATAATGTACCACTCCGTGTTTTACGAAAGTCGGGTTGTTGTGATTCGTCACACGGGAAGTTTCAAAACATCCTCCCTGGTCAATACTGACATCAACGATCACAGAACCTTCTTTCATATTCTCCACCATTTCCTCGGAAACAACGCATGGTGTACGACCCAAAGGTGAACGGATTGCCCCGATAACGACATCAGCGCGCATAATGGATTTTGCCAATACTTTCGGCTGTAAAACAGAGGTATAAATGCGCGATCCCAAATCGTTCTGCAAACGACGCAAGCGGGACAAGCTGTTATCAAATACTTTCACAGAAGCTCCCAGACCTATTGCTGCACGTGTTGCAAATTCACCAACTGTTCCTGCCCCAAGCACTACTACTTCTGTTGGCTGTACTCCGGCAATACCACCCAACATGATTCCCTTTCCTTCGTTGAAGGAGGACAATAATTCACCGGCGATCAGAACAGAAGTTGTTCCTGCAATTTCACCCATAGTCCGGACAACAGGAAATACACCTTGTTCATCACGGATATAATCCCAGGCGATCGCTGTTACTTTCTTTTCTATTAACTTCTGAAGGATACTTTTAGGTTGGATACTTAACTGCAAGGCTGAAATCAGTGTTTGATTTCCCTTCATCAGGTCGACTTCCTCTTCAGAAGCAGGTGTGACTTTCAAAATAATATCGCACTCAAAAATCTCTTTATTAGATGGACAAAGTTCCGCCCCGGCTTCGGAATATTCGCGGTCACTGAATTTACTGGATTCACCGGCGCCTCTTTCAACACGTACGTCATGTCCGTTTGCTACCAATAAGGAAACTGCTTCCGGAACTAATGCGACACGGCGCTCCTGGAAACTCTGTTCTTTTGGAATCCCAATTACCAATCTTCCTTTCTTCTTAGCAATTTCGAGCATTTCCTCCATTGGAAGAATATTGCCCTCTTTCAAAAGTTGTTTGAGTAATTCCGGGTCCTTTACCATAGTCTATGTCCACTTTTAGCCAAACGAAGATACGAAAAAAAGGAATAGGAATAGTGTTTGCAGACAAAGACATTTCACAAAAAAAACGCCGATTTCAGGTATAGACCTAACAAAAAAAACGTTGAACATAAAAAATACAAAAGTCTAATTATCAACATTTTAACCTTATTTCTGTTCGTATCTTTGGGAACACCCGAATTTCCGTTTTTGCAAATTTCCCAAAAGCCAATGTGGCAATATTACAACATCATTGAAATCAGCTACATAACTTACTCAACCAATATCAACCGCTCCCCAAGTTCATTGACCGAAATCTTCACCTTCACAACATCATCGGGAAGTAACGATTCAATGATCTCCGCCCACTCCACAAAACAAGTTGCACCTGAATACAAGAGCTCCTCTATACCAGCATCCAATGCTTCCTCAATGGAATTCAACCGGTACACATCAAAATGCATCACTTCACCATAATAGGGTGAATCATACGAATTTACAAGCGAGTAAGTCGGTGAACCTTCAGGTGACTCAATACCCATGGCGCGCAAAATAGCCGAGATAAGGGTCGTTTTACCTGATCCCATTTCAGCATAAAAGGCAACGACTTTCCGGTTTCCGATGATTTCCAGGATTTCTTTCGCTACAAAGGGAACATCATCTAAATTATGTGCAATCAATTCTTTCACTTCGACTGCAAAATTACAAATGGAATCAATAATTCTTCCATTGAAATTCCTCCGTGCTGAAATGTGTCATTATAATAATTCACAAAATGATTGTAATTATTCGGGTAAACAAAGTAATCCTGCTCTCGGGTGAAGACAAATTCTGCAGATAAACTCGACTTCGGTAAGCCCACTTTATCCGGGTGTTTGATTGTAAACACCTCTTTGTCCTTATAGCTCAGATTGCGACCGGTTTTGTAACGCAGGTTGGTATTTGTACTGCGGTCTCCGACAATTTTCACCGGATTGGTTACACGGACCGTTCCATGATCCGTAGTAATCACCACTTTCCCTCCTTTTTCCGCGATTTTCTTGAACATTTCCTGTAATGGAGAATGCTCGAACCAGGAAAGTGTCAGGGAACGGTAAGCTGCTTCATCAGCAGCCAATTCCTTGATCATGTCCATTTCAGTACGTGCATGAGAAAGCATATCAACAAAATTGTAAACGATCGCATTTAACTGGTTGTCCCATAGCGTATGGAATTGATCAATCAGTTTTTTTCCGGCATCCAGGTTGGTGATCTTGTGGTACGACCACTTAATATTCTTACCATTTCGCTTCAAGTTTCCTTCCAGGAAAGCTGCTTCTTGCATGTTTTTTCCGCCTTCATCTTCTTCGTTCAACCAAAGGTTCGGAAAACGTTTTTCAATTTCTGAAGGCATCAGACCTGCAAACAGGGCATTTCGTGCATAATGGGTTGCCGTCGGAAGGATCGAGTAAACAATCTCTTCTTTTTCAATAGTGAAATAATTGGAAATGATCGGTTTTAAGATTTGCCATTGATCGTAACGTAAATTATCAATAACAATTAAGAAAATACGTTCGTTCAACAAAGGAAATACTTGTTCCTTCAATAAATGATGAACCATGTCCGGAGCTTCTTCCCGACCATTGAACCAATCTTCGTAATTGTTTTCAATAAAACGGCAAAACAAATCATTTGCTTCCTTTCGCTGTGCATCCAGGATCTCACGCATCCCCTGATCTTCGATTCCCTTGAATTCCAAATCCCAATACGTCAGTTTCTTAAATACATCTTTCCATTCTTCAGCATCCAAACGACCATTCAACTGCATCCCCAACTGACGGAACTCCTGCTGGTAGTTTGAATTTGTTTTTTGGGAAACCAATTTCCGGTGGTCCAGGTTTTTCTTCAGGCACAGCAATAACTGGTTCGGATTTACCGGTTTTATCAGGTAATCGGCGATCTTACTCCCGATTGCTTCTTCCATAATAGATTCTTCTTCACTCTTGGTGATCATCACTACCGGAGTCATCGGGGTAATTTCCTTAATCCGGGCTAATGTTTCCAATCCGGAAATACCAGGCATATTCTCATCCAAAAAGACAATATCATAATTGTTTTCCTGGCATTTTTCCACCGCTTCGCTACCATTGTTAATGAGTTCAACATGGTATCCTTTTGCCTCCAAAAAGAGCACGTGCGGTTTTAGAAACTCCATTTCGTCATCTGCCCACAGAATCTTTGCTTGCATATCCTAAAGATTAATTAGCTTTGATATTTGATTTATAAAGGTATTCAATTGCGTACAAACACACATCGAAATAATAAAAAGAAAATCATCAACGACCCCGTTTATGGTTTTATTTCAATTCCCGACGAATTTATTTTCGACCTGGTAGAACATCCCTTTTTCCAAAGACTGAGAAGAATCAAGCAATTGGGAATGACGCACCTTGTTTATCCCGGGGCTTTGCACACCCGTTTTCACCATGCAATCGGGGCGATGCACCTTATGTCGCAGGCCGTAGCAGTAATCCGACGGAAAGGCCATGAAATTACCATCGAAGAAGAGCGCGCCGTTTTGGTTGCGATTCTATTACACGATA
>CBFGPJ010000411.1:0-3641 GCA_965650615.1 uncultured Fluviicola sp.
ATTCCTGTTTGATTGAAGTACAGTCCTGATTGATTTTATTGTATATTTGATTTCAATGAGAAAACTGGGTAATTACCTACTTATCGGACTTTTTGTAACAGCATGTACTTTCCGGTTGCTTGCTCAGGATATCCATTTCTCTCATTTGAACCGGCAACCAATTTACCAGAACCCTGCGAACACAGGACTCTTTGCCGGAGATATCCGAATTACAGGGAATTACAAAGATCAATGGAGAAGTGTAACGGTTCCTTTTCAAACTTTTGCTCTTGCCGGCGATATGAAATGGAAACAAAAAGGGATCAATTTCGGTGCACTGCTTTTCCATGACAATGTCGGTGATGGGTTTTATCAAACCCTGGAGTTTCTTGCAAGTGTTTCTAAAAACCTGAAACTGACTGCCGATTCAACTCAAACACTGAGTGTTGGTATCCAGGTAGGGCTGAATTACCGCAAAGTGAACATGGATAAATTCTACTTTGACAATCAATTCAACGGACTCATTTTTGACGCCGGCCTACCGACCAATGAAGCTTATCAAAACGATAGTCGCGCCAACCTGACAAGTGCAGCCGGGATTGTTCATTGCTATTACTATGGAAAAAGAAATTCGCTGAAAACAGGAATCAGCGGGCACAATCTGAACCGCCCTAACCAGGGATTTTATGGAACAAAAGTTCTGCGGGATATTCGTCTCAGTTTCTTTTCGCAACTGGACCATGCAATCAACAGGGATCTGGCAATTGTTCCGGGAATCGGGTTCAATCTCCAGGGAAAATACCGGGAGTTACTGATCGGGTCCCAGGTTCGTTACACTTTGATTAACAAACTGGGAACTTATCGTGCTGTCGACGGTGGCTTGTGGTTTCGCTCACGAGATGCGGTGGTTGTACGCTTGGGACTGGCGATGCAAAACTGGTCTGTAGCTGCGAGTTATGACACGAACATTTCCAAATTAATTCCGGCCAGTACTGCGCGTGGAGGTTTAGAAATTTCTGTCGAATACATTATCACACGTTTTAAACCCAAAAAAGTCATTCACCGCATATGTCCAGATTATATTTAATCCTTTTTGCCCTCCTTTCATTTACCGGATACGGACAAAATCTGTTGGGTAAGTACCTGGACTTTGCAGATGAGCAGTATGCAAAAGGTGATTACATCTATGCGCTTCAGTATTACGAAAAGGCAATGGAAATTGATTCCAATACCGTAAGTATTCTCTGGAAATATGCTGAAACGCTCAGAGCCTATAAAGATTATCGCCGGGCAAGCTATTATTACCAAAAAGTCTATGAAAAGGAAGAAACATCCATGTACCCTGCAAGCTTACTGCAATGGGCCCTGATGGAAAAGCAGAACGGGCATTACACGGAAGCGATCGAACTATTTAAACGGGCAAAAAAGAAATATTCAAAAGACAAGCGAACATACAATTACCTGAAATCAAAGCGTGAACTGGAATCGTGTTTATGGGCACAGGCTGCTTTGAAAGACACTTCCGACCTGGAAAACATTGAGCTTCCCAGAGGATTGAACACCGTAAACTCAGAATTCGGACATACCATTTCACAAGGACAATTTGTGCTTTCTTCCATGCGCAGCAAAAAAGAAAATGTGGGGGAAGAAATGCTGGATGACAACTACAAGAACAGGCTTTATTTCACCGAATGGAAAGACAGCTTGAAAGAGGTCAGTCCGGGCTTGCTGGAAGCTTTGAACAAAGCCGAAGTGAACACCGGGAACGGTTGTTTTTCACCGGATGGAAAGCGATTTTATTACAGCAATTGCGGTGGTGATGAAAACCAATTCGCTTGCCAGATCTGGGTTTCTTCCTTTCAAAACGGAAAGTGGTCCAATCCGAACCCGCTTGGAGAAATTATCAACGAACCCGGCACGAACAATACCACACCAACTATTGCCGTTATCGAGAATGAAGAATGGTTGATCTTTTCGTCCAATCGCGAAGATGGAAAAGGAGGAATGGACTTGTACTATTCCGTGATAAAAAATAACGGGAATCAATTTTCTAAAGTGAGGGCATTAAATGCTGCAAATTCCCTTGATAACGACATCAGTCCTTTTTACAATGCAGACAAAAAGCGTTTGTATTTTTCCTCTTCCTGGTTTGACGGCTTTGGCGGATACGACGTTTTCTATATCGAACTGAAGAACGGACGGTGGGAAGCTCCTCAAAACTTAGGTTTACCGATCAACAGTTCAGCAAACGACATTTATTATTTTGAGGATCGCGACAGCATGTACGTTTCCAGCAACAGGATCGGGGTTCAATACGTAAAAAATCCCACTTGCTGCAGTGACATTTTTGGCTACAAACATCCACGGATCATTGTTCCTGAAACGAAAAAAGAAACCCTGGCAGAACTGAACAAACGACTACCGGTAACGCTGTATTTCCACAACGACATTCCGGATCCCCGTTCAAAGGAAACGACCACCAAAGTGAATTACATCAACAGCTACAACGATTACATTGCCATGCTTCCCGAATACCGCAAGGAATATTCGAAAGGATTAAGCGGAGAAAAAGTTGTAGAGGCAGAGGAAGACATTGAAAGTTTCTTCCTCGAGTACGTCGAGCAAGGAGTCAAAGACCTGGTCTTGTTCCAAACCCTTTTGCTGGAAGAACTGCAAAAAGGATTTCAGATTCGTTTAAATATCCGCGGATTCGCTTCCCCATTGGCAAAAACAGAGTACAACGTGGCTCTGACACAACGCCGGATCATGTCACTTGGGAATTATTTAAGGGCTTACGACAATGGTATTTTTGCCCCTTACCTGGACGGAACTTCTTCAAACGGAGGAAAATTGGAACTCGTAGGTGTCCCTTACGGGGAATATACTGCCAACCAGATTACAAGCGATAATCCGAATGATGTAAAAAACTCCGTTTTCTCGCGAGCAGCTGCAAGAGAACGAAAAATTGAGATTCAAAGTGTCAGCTATTTGGAAACCGATTCCATTTTCTTTTTCATCGATTGTGTTCCGAATGTGATCACACTTGGAAAAATTGAACAGGGCGAAAACAGTTTCCAGTTTTCCGTTCATAACAACCATGAAAAAAGCTTGAAAATAAGCGCCATTAAAACGGAAGGTGACTTGGTCAAATTCACTTTCGGAAGCACAGTTCCTGCGAAAGGAAACGCAATTATACAGGCCGTGACAGTGAATAAACTACCGTCCGGAATTTTTTCTTTTCCAATCCTTATTTATTTTGAAGGGTATACTTCTCCGATTCGTTTGATGCTACTGGGCGAAACTCCCAAGTAGCAAAATCTTGAATTGAATCCCGATAGCTATCGGGATAAAATGTATCTTTGCTTGTAAATCCAAACTATGTCAGTAGAAAGCGGTGAGTTACCATTAGCGGCCCGTCCAAGATTGAAGTTTATAGATATGGCTCGTTCGATAGCCATTTTGATGATGCTGGAAGGCCATTTTACCGGTTCGGCACTTGCTGATAAATACCGGGATGACAACAATTGGCTCTTTAGCTTCTGGCATAACCTGCATGGACTTACGTCTCCCCTGTTCTTTGCTGTGACCGGCGTTGTATCTGTTTACCTTCTAAGCAAAAATACGGACGAACCTTTTTTCGGGAACGAGCGTGTAAAGAAAGG
>CBFGPJ010000412.1:0-3641 GCA_965650615.1 uncultured Fluviicola sp.
TTAATTGAAAAAGCAACGGAGGCTGCAAAAGAAGCGTATGCGCCATATAGCAATTTCAAGGTTGGAGCAGCCGTTTTACTGGCAGACGGAACGATAGTGAAGGGTAATAACCAGGAAAATATTGCCTACCCGAGTGGTTTGTGTGCAGAGCGCGTTGCTCTTTTTTATGCAGGAGCAAATTATCCGAATACACGCGTAAAAACGATTGTCGTATTGGCCCAGGGAGATCTGGTTGCGGAAGATGAATGTGTTTCTCCATGTGGTTCCTGCAGACAAGTACTGGCAGAGTCGGAATCCCGCCAGGAAGAAGCGATCCGCATCATTTTAGTAGCACAGGATGGCAAAACCTGGATTTTTGATAGTATAAAAGATATTTTAGTATTTCCTTTTGGAATAAAATAAGTAATGAACGAAAAACGCCTTGAAGAATGGTTTTCTTCCCGGAAGAAAATGCGCGATGACCGAACTGCGAATAAGTTGTTTGATGCCATTCGTTTGGGAGATACAATTGCTTTAAGTGGTGCGATCACTTTGCTTGAAAGTACCCGGGAGGAGGATCAGCAAACAGCAAAGGACCTGATCCGTCTTTGCCTTCCATTTTCAGGAAATTCATTGCGGATCGGAATAACCGGAGTTCCGGGTGTTGGGAAGAGTTCTTTTATTGAGAAGTTCGGGCAAACCATTTTAACGGAACGCAAAAAAGTCGCTGTTTTGGCTATCGATCCAAGTAGTGAGCGTACGGGAGGAAGTATTCTGGGAGACAAAACCCGGATGGAGACTTTATCTCAAAATAAAAATGTATTTATCCGTCCTTCGGCGGCAGGGAATACTTTGGGTGGAGTTGCACGCAAGACACGTGAAACCATTATTTTGTGTGAAGCGGCAGGTTTTGATGTGTTGTTGATTGAAACAGTTGGCGTCGGTCAATCGGAGATCATGGTCCATTCCATGGTTGATTTCTTCCTATTGCTTCTTTTGGCAGGAGCAGGAGACGAGTTGCAGGGGATTAAAAGGGGAATTATGGAGATGGCCGATGGATTGGCCGTTACGAAATCAGATGGGGACAATGTGAGGAAAGCAAAACTGGCTTCCAGGGAATTAAAGAATGCGATCCATTTGTTCCCACCGACTTCCAATGGCTGGATTCCGGAAGTGAAGACCTGCAGCTCCTTGGAAAACAGCGATATTGACACTATTTGGGAAATGATTGAACGTTTTGAACGGCATACCAAGCTGAATGGTAGTTTTAATGCTAAACGAAAACACCAGGATTTGAATTGGATGCAGGAAACATTGAAAGATCTGTTGGTTCAGGGTTTGTGGTCAAAAGAAAAAATAAGAGCCTATATCGAAGCTAAAGAGACGGAAGTGGAGAATGGAACTATTTCTGCCTTTGAAGCTGCCGAAGAAATCTATAGGCTTTATAAAAAAAACGTGTAAATTATTTTGAGTTAACTTTGCACTCATGGAAAAGATTGAATTCACAATCAACGGAGAATTTATTGAGTTGCTGGGCCTTTTAAAGGCTACAGGAATTGCTCAAACCGGTGGTCATGCTAAAATGATCGTGGAAGATGAAGAAGTATTCAGGAATGGAGAATTGGAGACAAGAAAACGAGCGAAGCTGGTTCCGGGCGATGTGATTGAAGTGGGAGACGAGGTAAGAATTCTATTAAAGTAGAACAAGTAATCTACTTTGAATTTCAAAGCGTGACGTAATATTGCGGAATTACGTCAAAAATAAAAAATCCTCCCGGTTTAGTCGAGAGTATCTGCTTTTAGAATAATTCCTGTAATTCTTTTCTTAAGTATTCAACAGTAATCTCCGTAGGTAGTTTACCAACTTCTGCCACGATCTCAAATATTTTTCCGGCCAAATCAGTTGAAAGCGCTGTTGCATCCATTTGATTTCCTGCTAAATTGATAATCTTGATGGTTTCTTCTTTCGAATTTCGTACCATATCCCAAGCCTGTGGAGAAATGAACATTTGTTGCGACACATTGTGATCGTATTCTTCTCGAATAGCCTGTAATAAATCAGTTTGAAGTTTTCTGGCAGGGAGGCCCGGATTATGAAGACGCATAACCAGACTTCCGGGATGGATTCGTTCCATTAAAAGCGCTGCCCGCTGATAAGCTTCCACGCGCATCGGGAGAAAATGTTTCTGACGTTCTTTTTTTAATTCAATTTGTGCTGCTCTGACCTCACGATCTCCGGTTTTCTTCAGAAACAGGTAAGCCATCAATAATACTCCGCCACCGGAAATAATTGAAATAAGGATAGGGAAAATGATTCCTGCAAAAAAATGCATACGATTTGTTTTTCTGGATAAATTCGTTTTTTGATAAAAGTAACAATTCCGGTTAAATGAATTTTGGATCTGCTTCCATTTTATGCCCGCAAACGGAACACGTTCTCATTTCTTCCGAATTGTAGAATTCCTTAAAACGGGGAAGAAAATCCTTTTCAATGTTATCCAATTTGAACCGGTAATGTTTCAATTCATGGTTACACTTTTCACAGAACCAGAATAAACCATCCTGCATATCTGTGTTTTTGCGGACGCGTTCGATAACCAATCCCACAGTATTTTCCCCACGACGTGGACTGTGCGGAATACGAGCCGGGAGTAAGAACATTTCTCCTTCTTTAATCACGATATCTTTTGCCTTACCTTCGTGTTGAATACCAACTGTAATGTCTCCTTCGATTTGATAGAAAAGTTCTTCACTCTCATTGAAGTGATAATCTTTTCTGGCATTCGGTCCTCCAACGACCATAACGATGAAGTCTCCGGCTTCTTTATAAAGATTTTTGTTTCCGACAGGTGGTTTCAATAACTCCCTGTTTTCCTCGATCCACTGATGTAAATTAAATGGCATTAACATATCCTGCGCGTTTTTATCAAAAGTACCAAATGAAAGCTCTATTTGCAATATAAGTGCTATAAAAAAGAAAGCCCCTTGTAAATTTTACAAGGGGCTTTATATGATATAACTTTAAAAAGTTACTGGATCACTACGCGGAATACTTTCTCAGCGTTCTCGGTAGAAAGTTTAAAGAAGTAAGTACCTCTTTCAACCTCTTTCAGGTTCACTGTGTTCGTTCCGGAAGGAATAGTTGTTCCGGTTTGAATTGTACGTCCGTTGATATCAGTAACCACTAAATCAAAGTTTCCTGTAAATGTTGACTCAATGAATACAACACCAGTAGAAGGGTTTGGATAAAGGGATACTTCTTCCAATGCACTTTCTTCTAAAGATAGGAAGTTACAGTTATTTGAATTAACGATCACTACTACATTCGCAGTATCATCCGGACAAACTCCGTTTCCTGAAATGTAATCGTAGTTGTACTGACCCGGGAAGTTTGCTGTTGTTACTTGTGAACTTGAAAGCAGAACATCACTTGGATCATACCAGTCACCGTTCAAATCAGCATTTCCGTTCAAACCAGCCAACAAATCAATCGGTTCATTTCTACAAGCTGTAATTGTACCGTCTTCTCCTGCATTAGAAGGACCGTAAACTTGCACTTGAGAAATAATAGAATCATAAGCACATCCGTCAACTACTCGGTATTCGAAATCGAAAGTTGTGTATGCCAAACCGTTTGATTCAAAATCTGAACCTGTAATACT
>CBFGPJ010000413.1:0-3641 GCA_965650615.1 uncultured Fluviicola sp.
TGTAAATGGTTGTACAAATACCGATCAGGTAACAATTACCGTCAATACGGCTACTCCTGTTAATGCAGGTGCCGATCAGTCAATATGCATTGGTGGTACGGTAACTCTTTCAGGATCAGGAGCTGTTTCTTACACCTGGAATAATGGTGTGACAAACGGAGTTTCCTTTACACCGGGATCCACTCAGACTTATACAGTTACCGGAACAGGTGCAAATGGCTGTCAAAGTACAGATCAGGTGGTTGTTACTGTGAATCCGCTTCCAGATGTCAGTGCAGGAGCAGACCAATCCATATGTATTGGAGGTACGATAACGCTTTCAGGATCAGGAGCAGTTTCTTATACCTGGAATAATGGCGTGTCAAATGGAGTTTCATTTGCACCCGGATCTACTCAAACTTATACTGTTACCGGAACAGATGCAAACGGATGTGTAAACACAGATCAGATTACGGTTACGATCGTTCCGTTGCCAACAGCGAATGTTTCGGCAGACGTTACGGAAGGTTTCCCGGATATGACAGTAAACTTTGATAATAATTCAACGAATGCAACCAGCTATCATTGGAACTTTGGTAATGGCTCACAGGTGAATTCGGGTAATTTATCCGGGCAACAATATATTTACACGAGCCCTGGTCAATATACTGTTATTCTT
Organism: uncultured Fluviicola sp.; assembly: GCA_965650615.1. GTDB lineage: Bacteria > Bacteroidota > Bacteroidia > Flavobacteriales_D > Crocinitomicaceae > Fluviicola. The sequence continues at coordinate 659 of CBFGPJ010000413.1, forward strand.
ACAGCGGCGAATGGATCTTGTGTAGATCTTGATACGGTTCTGATTACAGTGAATCCGATTCCGGATCCGATTATTCATATCCCGAATATCTTTACGCCAAATGGAGATAAAGCAAACGACACCTTTTTTATTACTGCTACTTACGTGAAATCCGTAAAAGTTACCATTGTCAATCGCTGGGGAGACAAAATGATTGATTATGATAATGTGAATGGCTACTGGGATGGGAATGTAAATGGTAATATTGCTTCCGATGGTGTTTATTTCTTTAAATATGAAATAGAAGGATTGAACGGGAAAATACTCACCGGTCATGGAGATATTCAGCTGATCAGGTAAGAAACAAAACTTTTAATTAAAAAGACTGCAATTCATTCTTCAATTGATGCAGTCTTTTTTTGTTTAACTACATTTGTACCATGCGTGTAGTTCGGCAGTTGAATTCAGAGACGAAGTTTAATCATCCAATTCTTACTTTGGGGACCTATGATGGAGTTCATTTAGGGCATCAGGAAATTATTCGTTCACTGGTTGAAAAGGCGAAAAAAGAAAACAAAGAGTCTGTTTTATTCACTTTCGAACCGCATCCGCGAAAAGTACTTTATCCGGATAGTTATTCGGTAAAATTGATCGATACGGTTGATGAAAAACTGGATAAGCTGGAAAAATTGGGTTTGGATACCGTTATCCTTTTTCCCTTTACGAAAGAATTTTCGCGTTTGTCTGCAATGGAATTTGTTCGGGATGTCTTAGTGAACCAAATCGGTGTAAGTGAAATGCATATCGGTCACGATCATCATTTCGGTAAGAACAGGGAAGGCTCTTTCCAGGAATTACAGGAATTGGGTGAATTATACCATTTCAAAGTCTTTCAACTGCCTGCAATTTCTACAGGGGGAGTTACTATTAGCTCCACCAAGATCCGGAATGCGATCCAGGATGGAAATGTGGAATATGCTTCGGAATTAATGGGAAGCCATTTTGTATTACAGGGAAAAATAGTAAAAGGACAACAAATTGGACGAACGATCGGTTTTCCCACTGCAAATATTGATCTGGAAAACAGGGAGAAAATTTTCCCGAAAAATGGAGTTTATGCAGCAAAAGCCTATCTTGGAGATCGCTTGATTTATGGCGTGATGAACATCGGCACACGGCCAACAGTTGCAAATAATGGCCAGATTACTATTGAGATTTACCTGTTTGATTTTAATGAAGAAATTTATGATCAACAGATTAAAGTGGAAGTAATGCAACATATACGCGATGAAAAGCGTTTTGAAAATATAGAAGATCTAAAACATCAAATTCAATCCGATGAAATTACTGCCCGTACTTATTTTTCTTTATATAAGTAGCCTTTCTTTTGGACAGGATACTTTAAAAATTTACCGATGGGAGGCCGTTCAAAGAGCAAACCCGGATACCATTTACGGAATTGATGCATCGAAATTAAAATGGGATCAGATTCCTAAGAAAATGTATGCATTTAAGAATTTGAAGTATATCAATCTGTCCAAAAACAAATTGACGGAACTTCCAATGGAAATGGGAGCTTTTAAATTACTCAAAACATTGGATGCAACAAAAAATAAGATTGAAGAGGCACCGATTGTTATTTGTCAAATGCCAAAACTTCAGAGGCTTCATTTGGCGCGAAATAAAATAAGTTCATTGCCGTCTTGTATCGGATATTTGACCGATTTGAAAATATTGGATATCTGGGATAATCCGATAAACTCGCTTCCGGAAGATGTTTTAAACTTGAAAAAACTGGAAGCTGTAGACATGCGAGCAATTATGTTAGGCCCGCATTTTCAGCAAAGATGGCAGGAGGCAATGCCACAGGTGAAGTGGTATTTTGATCCGCCTTGTCATTGTGTGGAATAATCTTTCAATAAAAAAAAAATTTTTCAATTTTTTTCCAACCTTTTAAAAACCCCGGCATCATATGGGTGTCAAGTATATATCAGAAATCTCTCTGATTGGTTTGGTAAATTGGGTTTTAGGTTTGGAAAAGGGTACTTTTTGGATTGTACCCTTTTTCATTTTATAAACTTTTCTATCTAAAAAAGATCGTAAAATTCTTTGCGCCTCTGCTTCTCTGCGGTTACTGAAAAAGCATACAGCAGTTACCTGCGACATAAAATCCGCGCTTTTCTGCGTGCCTCTGCGGGAAAACAAAAAAATCTCTACCGCAGGTGGAAATCGTAAAACAATAAACCCGCGTAATCTACGAGAGGTAATTTAGTAGAGTTCTGTTTTGAAAATCTGGCTCCAGAAATCCGTGATTGAAATCCCCGCTTCGGCCAGCATCTGCGGAACCAGGCTTGCTGCCGAGAAACCCGGAGTGGTATTCACTTCAATGACATGCGGAACATCATTCACAACCATGAAATCAATGCGCGCAATGGACTTTAACTGCAGCAGGTTGTAGATATCTTTTGAATTTTCCCAAACACGATCCCTGATTGCATCCGGAATGCGTGCAGGCGTGATTTCCTGGGATTGTCCCAAATATTTCGCCTCGTAGTCAAAGAAATCATTTTCGGTAACAATCTCTGTCAGGGGCAAGGCTACCAATCCGTTTGGTGAACGGTAAATGCCACAGGTAACTTCCGTTCCTTTCAGGAAAGATTCGATAACAACCGTATCTCCTTCTTCAAAAGCTTTATCCAGGGCATTTTGCAAATCTTCGGCTTTGGAAACTTTACTGATTCCGAAGCTTGACCCGGAATCGGAAGGCTTAACAAAACAAGGCAGTCCCAATTCGTCCAGGATCTGCCCGGTCGTATGTTGATTGCGTGACTTTAAGAAAAGCGACTTTGCAACCGGAATTCCGAAACGGGACAAAAACTGGTTGCAGTACCACTTGTCGAAACTCAATTCGGAGGCCAGTGCATTGGAATTCACGTACGGAATTCCTTTCATATCTAAAAGAGCCTGGATTTTTCCGTTTTCTCCGGGATTCCCGTGAATGTAG
>CBFGPJ010000414.1:0-3636 GCA_965650615.1 uncultured Fluviicola sp.
TGCTTTTAACAGATCCCGTAATTTATTCAATTCAACAAACGATTCAGGACGTAACGTTGCTTTATTCAGATCAAAGAACACATTTTTCAAGGCTGTTGGAGTACCTGAAGCTGTTAATGGGATCATTGGAACATCCATGTGGAAGGATTCCTGGTTGTCTGCGATGGTCATGTTAAAGTTCTGTGAGAAGAACGTGTATCCCGGATAGCTTACTGATAAGGCGTATTCTTCGTTTAGTGGAAGTGAAACGGTAAATGTCCCGTTTACCTGGTCAGCTTCCGACTTAATCACCTCAACACCTGTTTTGATATTGATCAAAGAGAATTTGCCCGGAAGTGGCTTCTTCGTAATTGCATCGAACACCAATCCGTCAAAATACAAGGTTTTCACAGGACGAAATTTCTCAGGCATAATGAAATAATAAATATCGAGGTCACCGAATCCGCCTTCACGATCAGAAGCAAAGAATGCGATTTCACCGTCAGCACTTACAAGCAGGGAGTTTTCATCAGCGCTTGTGTTGATCGGATACCCCAGGTTTTCCGGTTTGCTCCATTCACCTTTATCGTTTATACGGGATACGAAAATGTCCAATCCGCCCATTCCGGGATGTCCCTGAGATGAGAAATACAATGTTTTTCCATCCGGGTGAATTAAAACGGATTCTTCCATGTAAAGAGTGTTGATCGTATTTGGCAAACGAACCGGTGTATCCCATGAACCGTCATCTTTCAAAGTCGAGTAATAAATATCCGAATCCGGTCTTCCATTGCGGGTCATTACTTTTCGCACGAAATACAGTGTTTTTCCATCGGCAGATAAAGAAGGCTGCGATTCCCAGTTTCCGGTATTGATAGCACCAGGCAGGTTTACAGGATCAATCCATTGATTTCCCAGTCGCTTGGTATAGAATAAGTCACAACTTCCTCTTCCTTTTCTGTTCTCTCCATAATTTGTTCCGCTTTCATCCGAACAAGCCACAAAAATCAGGTTCCGTCCATCAGCACTGATAGTAGGAGCCCCCTCGTTATTTACCGTATTGATATTTTTTGGCATTGGAACAGCTTGTTCCCAGGTATTGAATGTGCTTAAATTTGAAACATAAAAATCCTCCTGTTTCTGAAACGGGCCATTTACACGTTTGTCATCGATTAAACGAGTGAACAGTAAGGTCTTACCATCAACGGTAATTGTTGGAAAATATTCCGGATCTTTTGTGTTGACACCGGGTCCCAGATTCACCGGTTTGAATTGTGTTGGATTCTTCATTGCTTCAAGTGCAAAATTGCAATCGTTGATCAGCTGTTTTGCCAATGCAATATTATCCGGATGTGCACCCTTTGTTTGGGTAAAAGTTGTCAGGTTCTTTATTGCATTATCGTATTCACCGACGCTGTATTCCAGTGTTCCAAGGTAGAAATAAGTTGCTCCGCCTGAAGTTGGATTGGGATTGATTTTCAATGCTTTCCGGTAATGTTCAATAGCTTTATAGGGTTGATTTAATTCCTCATAGATTTCAGCTTCTACCATATGAACTTCCCAAAAATTGGAATCTTTTTCGAGTGCTTTATCCAAAAGTGCTAATCCACCGGCATAATTCGGTCCGTGTGTTCTGGGATCGATGGATTTGCCAGGTTCAGCTCTTCCTTGCTCAAACAAGGCGATTGCTTTTTTATTTTTGGAAGAGTAGGTCATTTGAGCTGTAGAGCAAGAAGCTGTAGCTAAAATGAATAAAGCCATTAAAAGGTTTTTCATGCTTATGGTATTTCTAAGTATTTGTGAGTCTGTAACGAGATCTTCCATTTCGGATGATTTTTCACATACTCAATAATTGTTGGCAATAATTGTTCCCTTTTTGACCATTCCGGTTGCAAGTAAAGCACACAGTTTTCATTCACTTGTTTTGAATGACCTTCTGCCCATGCCAAATCTGATTTATGAAAGATAACAATTTTTAATTCAGAAGCTTTCGCATAAGCTTCTTCTACCGGTGCTTTAAATTTTTTCGGGGAGAATGTATACCAATCTACTTCTCCAATCAATTCACTGGTCCCGGATGTTTCAATCGCAACGTATTTGCCAATGGAATGAAGGGCATCAACCAAAGCAGTCAGGTCATACATTGCGGGTTCTCCGCCGGTAATAACGACTAATTCTCCCGGATATTGGGAAACAATATTTTTTAATTCTTCGACACTCATTTTAGGATGGATATCCGCATCCCAGGATTCCTTCACATCGCACCAAATACAGCCAACATCACATCCGCCCAGTCTGATGAAATATGCTGAAGTCCCTGTATATTTTCCTTCACCCTGTAAGGTATAGAAATGTTCCATTACCGGGTACAAAGTAGAACTGTATTGTGTCATGTCCCAAAGTTAATTACTAATTCCGAATTCAAAATGCAAATGCAGAGCCAAGAGTCAAGATTTATGGAGTCATGACTGAAGTTATTAAAAAGTTTTGTCATGGCTCTTGTCTCTAAAAGTCCCGACTCTAAGAAAGGATTTCCAAATCACTGATCTCGTTGATATTTAGAATGATGGTGCCGTTGTCATCTGCACTGAAGTTCTTTTTGAATTTTACCCCGGTTGCCCACTGATGTTCCGCATAAGAATGTTTCCGGATAACCATTTGGGAATAGGTTTCATCAAAGGCTTCGATAAGGATAAGCAGTTCAGCCAGTTTTCCCCTGATTTCGGATAAAGAGAGATCATATAAAGGAGAATCGTCATTAATGACATGAACAAGTGTCCAGGTAAGTGGAAAATAGCGTACAAAATCTACCTCCAACGGAAGGGTATAGTACTTGCGCATCACAGCGTGAGATTCTGAATCGTCATCTACCATTGAAAGCAGGACGTGAACTTTGGTATTTAGAAGCACACTGTTCCGCTGGTTTACAATTTTAAACATCAGGGCCATTTTATCCTTGTGGGGAGTGATGATGACATTGTGTGAAAATGCAATCTTGGTAGATGGCCTGGAGAAACGTCCGTAAATCAAACCGGTTGCGATTGCGAAAGCAATTAAACCTACAAAGGCTTCCATTGCGGCAATGAATGAAGTTAAATTTCCTTTAGGGGCAATTGCACCGTAACCTACAGTAGTAAAAGTTTGAGCACTGAAATAATAGGCGGCTACAAATTCATTTTGTTTTGGATTGATCCCATGGAGGTATTCTGTTCCGATCAAGCAATAAATTCCTGCAAAGAAGAGGTTGGCAACCAGGAAACTGCCTACTAGAAAAAAACCGAATTTCCAGGCGTTCAGGTCGACTAAATACTTGTAAAAATCTTTGAGCATACGGACTGTTCCGATGCGTTTGATATTGTAAGATCCGTCTTCGTTCAGGAAGCGTTTGACGGATTTCTGATAGGCTGTACCCAAACCCGGGTCTTGTGATTCGTATTGTTTGAATTTGCGTTGTTTGTCCATTTGGCTCTATTCGAATAATAACTTGAAGGTAATGAATCTAAGTGATTGAAAGATATAACCTATTAAATTTGTTTATTTAAGTGACGATCCTGCTTTTTCTTTTTCCCCACGAAAAAAATGCGATTCATTTATACGATATTCGTGCAAGGCCTAAATAAAAAAATCCCGACTCGTGTATGAATCGGGACTTTGTAG
>CBFGPJ010000415.1:0-3631 GCA_965650615.1 uncultured Fluviicola sp.
CATGCAATCGATTGGCTTTATTAGTGATAGGAAAAAGATTTTCCAGAACCCCAAGTCCCCCCAGATTTCCATTTAACAGATGTCCTCTGATCATTCGTTGTTGTGGGTAGATATTTCCTAATGCAGTCATCAAATTGTCCAGTTCAGCACCCGGTGAGGTACCTTCTCGTTGCTCTGTGGGATCCAAATGAGCTTCCATCCACGTACCCACTTCTTGTGTCACGGTTTGGCCGGTTCCATCAGTGTATGAAAAATTGTCCGTGCCATGTTCAATAGTTGTTGCAAATTGAATTGGACGGGAATTCGAAATCTTGTATGCCTGGAGTATGTTTTCAGTGGAATTCTGGTTTTGTGCTTTCGGGTTAACCGTTTCGTTCTGCATGGAATTCATATGTCCGTTAGTTGTTTTCATCCTTTTCAATTTTGTGTTTTCAATTTACTACCGCCATTTCACCTGGATCGCTTTTTTCATCCAACTGAATTTAATCGTCCGGAAATTCCAGGGTACATGGTCCAATAACATGTCGTATGCTTTGGCTTCGACTGTCAGTAAATACGTTTCTTCCTGTTCCTCCAATCTTCCTTCCCTGCGTAAAAATCCCTCCTGTAATCCGGTAATCGTAGTGTTTGTTAATCGTCCCCAATTTTGTAAAACACCATTCAGCATTCCTTCCACTATAGCTTTGTCTGCATCCGTAAGAACAGATTTTTTTGGAATCGGGATCCCAGTTTTGAAATTGGTCATGATTTTGTTCAATTGCACACTGTATTCTGGAAATTCCCCATCCCCGTATACTGCATATTGTGTCAGGAAAATTGCCTTGATCTGTGCTTCACGGTTCTTGAATTTCCCGTTTTCTGTCAATTCCATCATGGTAAAAAGCTGTGGCAGGAAAGGGGAGATGAGGACCAACCCGGCGTTATCGATAAACTGTACCTGCTTGCTGTCTTTGTTCTCTGTTTCCAACATTTCCTCCGGCAGTTCTTCTTCCGGGTTTTCTTCCTCCTGGTCTGCAGTTGCAAGATCCGTGTCCTTTTCGAGCATGCTGTTCAATTGTTTCAGGATCATTTCCTGCTCTGTCAGATTGATGAATTCTTTTTTCAATTGGATCTTTTGCGTGCGACTCAAACTTTTTTGGATCAGGTTCCAGAGTTCGTACATCAGCTCCTTTTGACTGCGGTGTGCGGCATTTTTTGAAAAGCGGAAAATGGTTTGCAACAAAAGTTGATTGTTGATACGGATATTCCATTTACGCTGGATAAAATCTACCATGCGCTTGGTTGCATCCAGGATCGGAGAGAGGAAGTTCATCCACTCCAGGTCTTGAGAAATTGCATTGATCATGGGCATGTTTTGGGCGTTTTCAGTGAAATAGTGTACCAGCAATTTCCTGTTTTCCGCTTGCTTTTTCGAATAGGATTTTGCTTCCGCTTTCCGGGAAGATTCACCCGATTCAATCTTCAATCGAATGGAAGACAGGATCTTGAACAGGTTAAAAGGTAGTGAGAAATTTGAATTTTTGAAATCCAAATAGAAATAATCTACCAATTGTTTCAATGAGAGATTGTAATGAGCTCCGGTTCGTTCCAAAATACGCTGAACAATGGTTTCCTGGTTGAAGACCTGGTTCTTCACTTCTTCCAGTACGTCAAACAAAAAACTCCATTTTAAACGCTGAATGGAACCGATCACGCGGCCTTCTATTTTGGCATCATTTCCGGAATGATGCAACACATACATGAATGCTGATAATTCAATGGCTTTGGAAGGAAGGATTATTGCCAGCAAGCGATGTCGTGCAGATTCTCCCAAGCGGTCCAGAAGTAATTCACGGAAAAGGGATGAACTTAATTTTGCCTTCAGTTCCTGTAACTGTTCCTTACTCAGTTTTGTTCGTTCCTCCAATAATTGAAGTTGAAAATTGACCGAGTCGAATGTTTTGGTTTGTTCCGATTTGGGTTTCCCCTGAACCAGTTCGAAATAAAACTGCCGGATAATTTCACGTAGTCCGTGGTGAATTTTCCAGGTACTGGTTTCGTTGTATGCAAAAGTGATGATTTGCCAGATTTCAATATTGTATCGGGCTGAAAGTCGTTTGAATACCTGCCAAACCAAGTATTCACGATTAACAGCGGCACTTTTTGAAAGCGCCAGAATGGGAAGAATAACCTGCCATTTGAAGAGTAAAAAGTCTCCGCTTGATTTTCCCTGGAGTGCACCACTTTGGTTCTGTTTGTTTAAGTGCTGTGCATATTCGATCACAAAAGGAGCATCGCCCGGAACCAGTAAGCGGACCAGGTCAAAGATCTCGGTTTCACGCAGCGGCCGGATGATTTGCAGGACATTTTTTTCGTTCTCAAGTAAAGCCCGCAGTTGATCCAACTCATTTTCGGGCAATTTGACCGCTTGTTTGGAAGATTTCACTTCGCGCAGAATATGCGGCCATTCTTCCGGTTTTTGTACCCGGAGTGTCCTATACGAAGTGTTTTCTTCTTGTTTCAATTCCTGCAAAATGATCTGTAAACCGGAAGGGATGACACTCCCGAATCCTTTTTCCAGGAAGAAAGTCAGTGTTTCCAGTAAATCTCCATAACTTAAATTGATATGAGAAGCCAGGTTTACAATGGTTTCCCGGACAAATAACTTCTTGTTGAAGGTAGCGCTTTGGTTACTTAATAGATAGGCATAAACCACTTTCCAGATGGCTACTCTTCGTTCTTCTTCACGGATCGGGACATTTGGGATCTCCGCATATTTGATACGTAAAAATGTGATGTATGATTGAATGAACGAAAATTCTTCGGGTGCAATGATCTTTACGGTATCGAACAAACTGGAGTCTTCAAACTGATAGATCATGCGGTGCTGCAAGCTGGTGAAATGCCCGTAAGATTTCAGGAATGAGCTGAGTTCTTTCGTCCGGTTTTTTAAAACCTGCTGAAATAGTTCCGTGATATTGCTGAAGCGTTTTGCCAGGTTCCAGTTCATGGTCCCGTGGAGTAAAAATTGCTTCAAAGCTTCCAGTTGATAGTCGGCTTCTTCTAGTCGTTTGTCTTCTTTCCGGGCAGGATACAGGATTTCTTTCAACAGGCATTCTTCCAGTTTTTCCTCCAGGATCCGTTCAAAATCCTGTTCAAAATCTTCTTCCGGAATGTTGCCAAGGTCGATGTCTAATTTCGAAATCTCAATTTCAAATCCGTACTGATCACAGCGCATCAACACCCGATCGGCCACAGCCGTGATGTGTTTTTCTGCAAACAGCTCAAAATCACGGTACCAGTTCCGGACAAAAGATTCATCGCTGGCAGTTACATGAAGCGCTATGGACGAAATGCCGTTCATCGGATCTTAGTTAAAAACGATTTACTTACAGTGAAAAATGCATTGATCGACTCTGAGAAATGGATCAGTTTTTTTGTGTCCCGATTGGCCAGGGCTTCGCGCCATTTGTAATAGATCTGTTCGAAATCGTAGATATGTTCCGGCTGAACACGGTATAATTTTATGCTCAAATGTGCCGGAAGTCGTTCCTGTAACAACTGTTCCAGCCGTTTGTGCATTTCCTGATTCTCAAAACGGCTGGAAGCAATGATGGAGAAGGTATTTCCGTCTTCCTGATCGTGCTTGCCC
>CBFGPJ010000416.1:0-3624 GCA_965650615.1 uncultured Fluviicola sp.
GAAATTAAAGGTTTCAGCAAATTTTGATCCACAAAGTGCCAACCCAAGTTTGTTACCTGAAACACTGAATTTCATTTGCCCCTGTGCATTGTAATTTATTGTATTGTGAGCAAGTCCGACTACTTGAGTGGTGAGGTTGGCCATCAATGCTGTCTGTGCACCTGCACTGGAGGTGATTCCGGTAAAAGCAGGTGTATTGGTGATATGGAATTTGTAGAACTGTGTTCCACCAGAAGTAGTTGGACTGAAGTCATGGGCAACAAGCCACCAACCACCTGATCCGTCTGGAGTAACAGCAAGTTTTTCGGAGAAACGTGTTCCGCCCCCAATAATAGAAACTGCCGGATCATACGTTACCATATGGGAAGGATAAGTTCCGGTAACTGTTACGAGTGCAACCCCAATTCCATTGGGTGTTGCCGGTGTGGTTTCAACTCCTTCGGAGGTAACAACCAGAAATTTGGTGCAGAAATTACCCGGCAAAGGAATAACTATTGCTGACTGTGTAGAGGAGGGACTTCCAAGCATGGATGAAGTGACAGAAGCGTGCGTGGCACCATGCCATATTCGTTGCCCGTCGGCATAAAACAAGAGGTTTCCGCTGTTGTCGGAAGCAGCTGTACATCCTTCATTAGTAGTCATTACTGATCCTGGTTCAGGAGAGGTGGTTGCTCCCGTAAAGCGAAGTCCGCCGTTGTTTCCGAAATACCAGACACTTGTTTGGGTAAATGAATAGATTGAGCAGGAAATGAGAAGTAATCCTGCAAGAAGATTTTTTTTCATAAGTGAATAGTTTATATGGCCTTACTCTATAATTCGGTTTTCAGTTCCCCTCAGCCTAGTCGGAAAGCATTCAGCTATTCCAGTACGTGCAATCCTAAATTAGTCTTTTATTTCGATAATATGGAAAAGAATTGAATGAAACGAAAAGATTACCGTACTTGATCTGAAAAGTTAGTCTTATTAATTTTGTTCAATGCATGGAATCAATTTTCAATTATTTTTAGGTAATGAATAACGTAATCCGATTTGTTTCAATAACGATATATGCTTCCGTATTGTCTATTGTCTGTTCATGTAAAGGGAATAGCAATAAACAAATCTTTACGGATAGTGAACAGGATCAATTGGTTTTGGATTCATCACATAATTTACCCTTTACCTGCATCATTGATACACCATTTTGCACCGATTCTGCATGCAGCGGTATGTACCGGGGAGTAGAGTTTGTATCGGAGCGTTACATCAACCAGCTTGATTTGAACGGTACGGATGTAGCGCACCAATATTCGAACAAAATGTGTGAATATGTGGGGAATAAATTGAAACAGTTGTATCGTGACAGTTTGTACAGCAAAGTTGACTTTCGCCGCATCCGGATTTCTACAAAAGGAATGAACGGAGACTCAAACTATGTGGAATACAGGGTCTATATTCCGTTCAAGCGTGTCCCGAAAAACCAGGCGATGACTGCTTTTGATCATTGTGGAGGATGGGGGCATAAACCCGAATTGAAAAAAAGAAAATTTGATTTGCTTTCCAGTCCCAACAAGATTGTAAAGAACAGAAGACTTTGGATCAGCAAATTGTTCAAAACAAAAGAAGGTTTGCAGGAATATTGGATTCAATGGCAGCATACCAAATATTCCCAGTAGATTCCTTTTCTTCAATTATTGATAAATCAAGAAAGAGAAACTTAACTTTTTGATTAAAAAAAGTTAAGTTTCTCTTCATTATTGGAATCCAACTTTGCCTCAAGATTGTTCAGTAATTAGTTGTGAGATTAATTATTATTGTGTTTGTAATTAAACATGCCAAAAACTTATGAAGAAAATTTACCTTTTGTTAGGTTGTTCGCTATTACTGCAACTTACCAACAACCTTTCAGCTCAGGTGCTCCTATCTGAGGATTTCAGTTCCGCAACCGGAACAACACCACCAACCAACTGGACCAATAATGATATCGATGGTGGAGGAAACGTTTGGGAATTTAATAATCCCGGCGGAAGAACCCTGACAATGCCCATTTCTGATCCTGCTGCAATCTTTGACAGTGATAATTATGGAAGTGATGGGATTCCGGAAGATTGTGCTTTAGAAACACCTTTATTCGATGCAAGTGCCACTTCAAACCCGATTTTCCTTTCTTTTGATCAATATTTTGATGCTGATTACGGCGGACAATTGTATGTGGAAGTGTGGAACGGAAGTGCCTGGGTGCAGGTTTATTCTTCTTTCACAACCTCGGCTAATGACCCGGAACATATATTGCTGGACATTACTTCGGATTTAAATGGAGCTTCCGATGCCCAGGTCCGTTTTCACTGGGTTGGGGATTATTCCATGTATTGGATCCTGGATAATGTACTGGTGGAAGCAGTTACTTGTATTCCCATTACAGATTTAGCAATTGATAATACCGGAACGACTTCGTTTGACCTTTCATGGACGATTAACGGAACTGAAACCATGTGGGACCTGGAGTACGGGGCACCTGGCTTTATACCCGGAACGGGGACTGAATTAGGTTCAGAATCCGTAATTACGAATCCGTATACCTTAAATGGGTTGAATCCCGGAATGCCATACGATGTCTATATCCGTGCAAATTGCGGAAGTGAAGAATCTTATTGGACGTTGGTTTCGGGAGCAACTGATTGCGCGCCGATTACAAGCTTTCCATGGTCTGAAGATTTTGAATCAATGACGGATCTCGGTTACGGTTATTTCCAAAACTGCTGGTCGGCTTCAGAAGGAATGTGGTTCTCTGATTTTGATGGTTCATGGAACGTTGGAGTACCGGCTTATTCAGGAATGAACTACATGGCACTTTATTCATGGAACGTTCCTGACACTTTGTGGACTCCTGAGTTTCAATTGACAGCAGGAACAAATTACGAGTTCAAGTTCTATTTTGCTACGGAAGGCAGTTCCGACGGATGGGATGCAGAAGTTGTTTCATTGGATCAGGCAGGAGTTGTAGGAACGTTACCTACCGGGACCTTTATTACTTCGACTGAAATTCCGGATGAAGATTTTACCAGTCATTTAACGTGTTTCACACCGGCAACCTCCGGAGTATATAAATTCGGGTTGAGCATCAATTCCAATGGGAGTCCTTATTACCTGCAGGTAGATGATTTCAGTTTAATTGAAAGAAGTGCAAGTGCAGGAACGGATGGTTCTGCGAGTGTTTGCCAAACTGAAGGATTGGTTGACCTGAACAGCTTAATTGTAAAAGATGATGAGATCGGATCATGGACATTTGCCCCGAATCCGACTACAATTGTAAATGATTCCATGTTCAATCCTCAATTTGTACCTGCCGGAACGGTATCGGTGAATTATATTACAGAAGGATGTCTGGTGGATACAGCTTCAGCTGTCATTACGATTTACCCGCCATCAAGTGCAGGTCTTGACGGTGGAATTACCGCATGTAAGAACGAACCGATTGATTTGTATTCAGGATTGGGTGGAACTGTGAATTTCGGCGGTAGCTGGTATAACCCGACGCACGATTTGATGCCGAATTCCCAGGTAATCACAGGTACATTCCCGGGACAATTCAATTACGTATATATAGCCGGAAATGGAGTTTGTCCGGATGACACATCCAGTATT